>PWQG01000161.1 GCA_003556835.1 Gammaproteobacteria bacterium | reverse complement strand
ATATTACGACATCGACTACGCCCTGGAGCCGAACATCAAGACTTCCCCGGGCGGTCTGCGTGACATCCAGACCATCGCCTGGATCGCCAAGCGACACTACAATGCCGAGACCCTGGATGACCTGGTGAAACTCAACTTCCTGCTACCCGGTGAGTTCGAGGCCCTGAAACGCAGCGAAACCCTGCTGTGGAAGCTGCGCTGGGGTCTGCATCTGCTCGCTGGAAGGCGGGAAGATCGACTTCTGTTCGACCGACAGAAGGAACTGGCAGAACTGTTCGGCTACCTTGATGATGAAAAAAGCCTGGGTATCGAAAAACTGATGCAGCGTTATTACCGGGCCGTGGCCGTGGTGCGCGAACTCAATGACATGCTCTTGCAGCATTTCGACGAGGGTATTCTGCGAGCCAACGAAAAAAGCGAAGTGGTGCACCTGAACAGGCGCTTCCAGGTGCGCAACAGCTACATCGAAGTCACCCGTGATGACACCTTCCGGCAGTTTCCCTTCGCCCTGATCGAGATCTTTGTGCTCATGGCCCAGAACCCGTCGATCCGGGGCGTGCGAGCCTCCACCATCCGCCTGATCCGCGAGGGCCGCAATCAGATCGACGAACGCTTCCGGCATGATCTGCGCAACACCACCCTGTTTATGGAATTGCTGCGCTCCCCCCATGATTTCAGCACGCAACTGCGGCGCATGGCGCGATACGGCATCCTGGGCCGCTATCTGCCGGAGTTCGGAGCCATCAGTGGCAAGATGCAGCACGATCTATTCCATATCTATACGGTGGACGCCCATACCCTGCAGGTGGTGGAAAACATGCGGCGCTTCCGCCTGCCCGGCGCAGAAGACGACTATCCGATTGCCGCCCATATTGTGCGGCGCCTGCCCAAGATCGAACTGCTGTATATTGCCGGCCTCTACCATGACATCGCCAAGGGTCGCGGCGGGGACCACTCAGAACTGGGCATGGAGGACGCCACCCACTTCTGTCAGCGCCACCACCTCAGTGAATGGGATACCCGGCTCGTCTCCTGGCTTGTGGGTAAGCACCTGATCATGTCGATGACCGCACAACGCAAGGACATCATGGACCCGGAGGTGATTCACGAATTTGCCCTGGAAATGGGCGACAAGCTTCACCTGGACTATCTCTACGCCATGACAGTGGCCGACATCAATGCCACTAACCCGACCCTGTGGAACGCCTGGCGGGCCTCTCTGCTGCGACAGCTTTACCTGAACACCAAGCGTGCCCTTCGTCGCGGCCTGGAGAATCCCATTGACCGGGAAGAACGCGTCAGTGACAAGCAGGAAAGCGCACTGCCCAAACTGCTGGATAAAGGGCTGGAAGAAGCCACGATCCGCGCGATCTGGGATAATACCGATGACGAGTATTTCGTGCGCGAATCGGTGGCCAACATCGTCTGGCACACCGAAGCCATCGCCAATCATGATGGCAGCGATACCCTGGTGCTGGTTCAGGACACCACCGACAGTCTGGCCGAAGGCGCCACGCATATTTTCATCTACACCATCGACCGCCCCTATCTGTTTGCCAGCAGCGCCGCCGCCATGGAGCAGCTCGGTCTCAACATTCAGGACGCGCGGATCTTCACATCTCACAAGAACTATTGCATGAACACCTATTCGGTGCTGGAAAACAGCGGCAGCGCCATCGACGAGCGGCCCCGCCGTATCAACGAGATCAAGGACACACTGCGTGAGTACCTGAGTGATCCGTCCAGCATGTTGCACGCGGCCAGCAAGCGTACACCACGCAAACTCAAGCATTTCGACCAGTTTGTCGAAGTGGAGGTTCTTAATCACGAAGGCCAGGATTTTTCCACACTGGAACTGAACTGTATTGACCGCCCCGGCATACTGGCCGAAGTCGGCAAGGTGTTTGCCCAACAGAAAATCCAGCTGCTCAATGCCCGCATTGCCACCCTGGGCGAGCGCGTGGAAGACCTGTTTTTCATCATTGACGAAGAAGATCGCCGCATCACTGACCCGGAGCGCATCGCACAGCTGCGCACCGCCTTGTGTGATGCTCTGGGCACCGAGGAAACAGACAAGCAATGATCACAGTGTATGGAATTGCCAATTGCGACAAGATCCGCAAGACCCGAAAGTGGCTGGATTCACGGGAAATCGACCACAACTTCCACGACTACCGCAAGGATGGCCTGGACAGGGCACTGGTTGACACCCTGCTGCAGGCCTTTTCCTGGCAATCGCTGATCAACCAGAGAGGCACGACCTGGCGACAATTGCCACCGGAGCGCAAAGACTCCCTGAATGAAGACAGCGCTCGTGAACTTATCATGAAATACCCGACACTGATCAAGCGCCCCTTGATTCGGAGCGGTGACGAATGGCTCTTGGGCCATGACGAAAACACATTCGAAAACAGACTGAACAGGTAAAAGGAATGACTGCAGAAAATTCACTCCACAGCTTTGGCATCGGTATTGCCACCCACAACAGCGCCGGCGACATCATCGAAGTGTATTATCCCGCCCCGTTGCGCGATCCGGATGCCAGCCTGGTGAAGGCTGTGGCCGCAGCGACCGGTTATAACGAAGGCAACCAGGTGTTGCCCCTGGCGGCAGACAAGGCTGCTGCACTGGCACAGCAACTGGGCAACGCCAACGACCGGGACCATGCGGATCTGTTACAGGCCCTGGCCGACTCGGGGCGCCCCCTGGTTGCAACATTCCTGGCCGAAGACACGGCGCCGCAGACGGTCGCCGAGGTCTACCTGAAACTGCATCTGCTGTCGCACCGTCTCTGCGAACCGCACGGCATCAATCTGAGCGGCGCTTTTGCTGTGCTCTACAATATTGCCTGGACCAATGAGGGTGCCATCGATCTGAATGATCTTCCCGCACGGCAATTGCAGGCGCGGCTGCGTGGTGAATTGCTGGATGTCATGTCCGTGGACAAGTTCCCGAAAATGACCAATTACGTGGTGCCTCCCGGCATCCGGATCGCCGATACGTCCCGGGTTCGCCTTGGCGCCCATGTTGGCGAAGGTACCACCGTCATGCACGAGGGTTTCATCAACTTCAATGCCGGCACCCGCGGCCAGGCCATGATCGAAGGCCGCATTTCGGCCGGCGTGATCATCGGCAATGGCAGCGACCTCGGCGGGGGCTGCAGCACCATGGGTACACTGTCCGGTGGTGGCACGGAAATCATTTCCGTGGGCGAGGATTGCCTGATTGGCGCCAACGCCGGTATCGGTATAGCGCTCGGAGATCGCTGCATTGTCGAAGCGGGCCTCTACATCACCGCCGGCACCAAGCTGCGCCTGCTGGATCAGGACAACACCGTGGTGGAAGAGATCAAGGCGCGGGAACTGTCGGGACAATCCGATCTGCTGTTCCGCCGCAACTCCCTGACCGGTGCCGTGGAATGCAAGACCAACAAGACCCGTATTGCACTGAACGAAGAACTGCACACGAACAACTGAGGCCGGATACTGCATGGACAGCAACAAAGAGTCTCCCACCCTGCACCTGAGCCGTGAATTGATCCGGCGGGCATCGGTCACTCCCGATGATGTGGGATGCAATCAATTACTGATGGATCGCCTGTCGGCTCTTGGCTTTGACTGTGAGGTCATGAACTTCGGTGAGGTCAGTAACTTCTGGGCGCGCAGTTCCCGAAAGGGTCCGGTCCTGTGTTTTGCCGGTCACACCGATGTGGTGCCCAGCGGACCGGAATCGGCCTGGCAATCCCCCCCTTTTGAACCACAGATAAGGGATGGGCTGCTGTACGGCCGTGGTTCGGCGGACATGAAAGGCAGCCTGGCGGCCATGATCACCGCCTGTGAACGCTTCTTTGAGCGCCGGGCTGAGGACGGCCGGACGGTGCAGGGTACCGTGGCCTTTCTCATCACCAGTGACGAGGAAGGCGCAGCCACTCATGGCACCCGTAAGGTGGTGGAAACCCTGCAGGCCCGCAATGAACACATTGATTATTGTATTGTGGGCTAGCCGAGCAGTTCGCAGCAACTCGGTGATGTCATCAAGATCGGTCGCCGCGGCTCCCTGCACGGACTGCTAAGGTTCCACGGCGTACAGGGTCACATCGCCTACCCACAATTCGCAGACAATCCGGTACACAAGGCACTGGCTCCGCTGAAAGCACTGTGCGACGAAGTCTGGGACCAAGGCAATGAGGCCTTCCCGCCGACCAGCTTCCAGATCTCGAACATCGAGGCGGGCACCGGTGTCACCAATGTGATCCCCGGAGAGCTGAGCCTGCGCTTCAATTTCCGCTACTCTACAGAGGTCACGGACGAGCTCCTGCGCGAGCGCACGGAAGCCATTCTGGATGCCCATGACGTCAAATGGAGTATCGACTGGACCCTGTCCGGAAAACCCTTTCTCACCAGCAACAGTCGTTTTGTTGATCAGGTTCGCGAAAGCATCCGCAGCATCACCGGCCTGGAGACAGAAGCTTCAACGGCCGGAGGCACCTCGGATGGACGCTATATTGCGCCCACCGGAACCGAACTGGTGGAAGTCGGCCCCATAAATGCCAGTATCCACAAGATCGACGAACATGTTCTGGTCCAGGATCTTGATAAGCTGTCCCTGATCTATGAAGAAATTCTGGAAAGGGTTCTACTCCCGGAAACCTCTGCATGATTCCTTGAGCACAGCGTCTCAAACGGCATGGACATCGAATCGGTTGCTGCGCCCTTCCAGCCGCGACGTGGGTCGTTCGCCATCGAGTGGCGGCGCGTTGCGTGGACGCTTCACCACCACCTTGCGCCGCGCCCTGGAGCGTGCCACGGCAAGCAGGCCTTCATGCTCACCGGCCTCCGCGTGTAAAAGTCGCTGCAGCAGGTACATGTGTTTCCTGACCCGAGCGGACTTGCGTCGCTCCGGAAACATCGGGTCCAGATAGACCACATCGGCTGGCTCCAACTCGGGCAACAGGGTGACACTGTCGCCCCGACACAGGCGGGTGCGCGAAACCACGTCCCGCAACAGGGCCAGCTCGTGTTCAGCGGCGCGCTGCAGTGCATCTTGCAGCATGACATGAACCAGCGCCGAGCGCTCGATCATGGTCACCCGGAAACCGGCAGCAGCCAACAGGAATGCATCCTGGCCCAAACCGGCGGTGGCATCAATCACATGGATTTCTGGCTCGCCGCGCACCCGCACGGCACGTACCAGGGCTTCGTGCTGTACCCGTTGCAAGCGATACAGGAAGGAAGGCTCGGAGAAATCGAACTGGAGACGGGTGCCTTCAATTGCATCCTCCACGTGAAGGTGTCCCAGTGCATCACGACACAGATACAGCTCCGCACGCTCACTGTCCACCTGCTCCAGCGCAGGTAACGAAAGGTCTTCAGCCAGCTGCCTGCCTGGCAGATCATCGCTGCGGGCCAACAATACGGCAAGCCGTGACGACTCAATCATCAGCGCCCCGTTCGGCAAGCGCTTTCTCCACTTTGCGATACGCCATGTCTTCGCGCAGATAGAACGGCCGCAATTCTTCCGGCGACAGGATGCGCCCCTGGCGATAGTCCTGCTCGGCCAGAACCAACAGGTCCCGGGCATCACAGGACCCGGTCCAACAGACTGAAGCGCCACTGGCAGCCTTCACACCGCGAAGCAGCTCATCATTCCAGGCTTCACCTGCCAAGAGACGTCGCGATGGATCCATGGCGTAAAACGCAGCTGCTGTTTCCGGCACGGGCGCCGGCCCCGGTTGTTCCTCAACCAGCAGTTGCAGATCATCAGCGGATGCATCCTGTTGATAGCCGCCCCAATAATACTCACCGGGTTTTCCCCGCAAGATACTCAACGCCAAATGCGAAGGGTGTTCCTGCAGCGCCTTCCAGGCCAACAGGCGCAGGGAAGACACACTGATCACTGCCAGCCCGGCTGCATAGGCCAGGCCCTGGGCCACCGCAACACCAATTCGCAGTCCGGTGAAGGAACCGGGCCCGCGAATGATGGCGATAGCATCCAGGTTCTCCATTGCAATACCCTCATGGGCCAGCAGTCGTTCAGTCAGCGGCAACACTTCACGAGCATGCAGTCGCGGACCCTGCCCGCCCAGATGCTGATGCTTGCCCGCATGCAACAGTGCCACGGAACACTGGCTGCCAGCCGTGTCGATCGCAAGAATACTCGGGTCACTCACCAGATGCCTCTCCCAGAACAGAAAAAACCTCTCCGACCACAATCGGAGAGGTTCTTCTGCATATCATGGCCGCAGCGGGCTTCTGCGAACGAAACCCGGCATACGGCGGACTGATCCTTTCCCGATCAGTGGCCGTCACCGATCAGGTATTTGTCGCGCCCGTTGTTGCTGCCGATTTCTTCGCAGCAGACTTGCGGGTTGCGCTTTTCTTCACGGCGGATTTCTTCCGGCCCGGGCTCTTGCGGGCCGTTTTCTTTTTGGCCGCTGCCTTTTTAACGCCGGCCTTTTTCGCAGTACCTTTCCTGCTTGCAGCCTTTTTGCCTGCGACTTTCTTGCCAGCAGCTTTCCTGCCCGTGCTCTTGCGTGTTGTGGTCTTGGCCGTGCTCTTCTTCGCCGCAGCCTTCTTTTTAGCCGCCGCAGCTTTCTTTTTCGCTGCTTTCTTTTTGGCGGCTGCACGTGCCTTCACCGCCGCTTTTTTGGCTGCTGCCTTGCGCTTGGCCTCGGCGCGCCTGGCTGCCGCCTTCTCCTTCATTTTCTCTTTTTTAACAACCGCTGCTTCTTTTTTTGCATCGGCGGCTGCACGCTTTTTCAGCCATTGTTGCTTGAAGCGGGCGACCGCTTTTTCCAGGTCCGCTTCGGCCTTCTCGGCGCGGCGTCGGATGCGATCTTCCGTTGCCTGCTTTTTCTTCATCGCCTGATTGGCCTGTTTGACTTCAGCGCGGAGCGAGACAAGCTTTCCGTTGATCTCCTCCACGCCGGCCGCAGCTTTTGATACAGCAGATTCCGCTGACACCAGGGATTTCTTGGCAGCCGCCGTAGCATTCTTGGCCACCCGGGCGGTCGCGGACTTCAGTTTACTGCGCGCAGCTTCCAGTTTACGGTTCCTGCTGACCAGGTCTTTCTGCAACTTGCTCAGGTTAGCTTCCGCTTTCTTCAGCGCTTTGTCTTCCGCCGATGTGCCGGTCTGGCGCGTTACGGTGGTGGCTGCTTTTTTGCGGGTTCCGGCCTTGCGGGTTCCGGTCCTGGCTTTTGCCTTCGCTTTCGTTTTTTGTGTAGCCATACTCTTCTTTCTCCCGAACGGTGGATGGTAACCACTGCGAAAAAACCAACGCAAACGCATTTACATAACGTTTGCCCGGAACATAGCACAAAAAAAAACCCGCTTACAGTGAAGAAGCGGGTTTTCCGGGAAATCCTGTGCTATTTGTCACCATTCATTGAAAATACAAGGCTGACTATGGAACGAACAGGCAGACAATCCTTGTCCGTCGTTCCTGATTGTCACGCTCAGGATTGCTGTTGCAGCACCGAGGCGATTTCTTCACGGATCGCGGACACATCATTCTGACCATCAATGGAAACCACCCGGACACCTCCGCCCTGCTCTTCCATGTTCTGATAGAACTCCAGCAAAGGTCGAGTTTGTTCGTGATACACGGCCAGACGCTTGCGTACCGTTTCCTCGCGGTCATCATCGCGCTGCACAAGTGCTTCCCCGGTAACATCGTCGACACCATCCTTTTCCGGCGGCTGGTGTTCCACATGATAGACGCGACCGGAACCGGGATGCACACGCCGGCCACTGAGGCGTGCGACAATCTCTTCATCATCAACGTCGATATTGATCACCAGGTCGATGGCAATGCCAGCATCCACCATGGCCTCGGCCTGGGGAATCGTGCGCGGGAAGCCATCGAACAGGAATCCGCGTTGGCAGTCAGGCTGCTGGATACGCTCCTTGACCAGGGCAATGATGATCTCGTCCGTGACCAGCGCACCGCTGTTCATCACTTCTTCGACCTTGCGACCCAGTTCCGTGCCAGCCTTGACTGCTGCGCGCAACATATCACCTGTGGAGATCTGTGGAATACCGAGACTCTCGGTAATGAACTGTGCCTGTGTACCTTTACCGGCACCGGGGGCGCCCAACAATATCACTCGCATACCTTCTCCTGAAGTCCGGTCAGCCCTGACAACGGCTGCCTCTGATCGGTTTATTCGACAAGCCACCCCGTGTTTATCGCTGTTATTGAAGGAGCCTTATATGGTCAGCGTGAACGCCGAAGGCGACGAACATACACGAAATCGCCACAGAAAGACAAGCGACTCAGGTGACGCCCAGACGCTTGGCTTCTTCCCACCACAACTCGAGCTGCTCGGGATTGTGATCCTGCAGGTCACCGCCACTCTGACCCGCACGCGATTCCACATGACGGAAACGCTGCTCGAATCGCGCATTGCTCTCGCGCAGCGCCTGTTCGGGATCGACCCGCAGGTGTCGGGAAAGATTGATGCAACTGAACAACAGATCACCGAACTCGGCGGATACCGCCTGTTTGTCCTCGGCCAGCATGGCTTGCTCAAGCTCCTCGATTTCTTCATCCAGCTTGGCCAGTACCTGCCGCGCTTCCGTCCAATCGAAGCCCTTGGAAGCGGCACGTTTCTGCAGCTTGCGTGCCCGGGCCATTGCGGGCAGGGCACGGGGCACATCATCCAGCACACTGCTGCCTTCCCCCCCAGCCTCTTTGCGGTTTGCGTTCTTGATCGCTTCCCAGTTCCGCTCCACTTCCTGCGGATCGGTTGCGGCGGCACTCTCACTACCGAAACTCTCCAGCGTGCCATCGGGAAATACATGAGGATGGCGCTGCAGCAGTTTGCTGAACACCTGCCGGGCCACATCATCAAATCGGAACTGATCATTCTCCTGGGCAATGCGGGCATAGAAGACAATCTGAAACAACAGATCGCCAAGTTCATCACGGATCTGTTCCGGGTCACCCTGCTCGACCGCGTCCACCACTTCGTAGACTTCCTCCAGGGTATGACCGATCAGCGATGACATGGTCTGTTTGCGATCCCACTGACAGCCGTGCTCGGGGTCGCGCAGTTTCGCCATCAATTCCAGTAGCTGTGTCATGCCAGCCATGTCTATTGCCTGCTGTTTCATGTGTCTCCCGTGCGTTGCAGGGGCAGCACATCCGCCCCTGGGGTTGTCGGAACCGACGCCCCCAACCGCGCCCCTTCATCCACCCGACGCGCTTCGATGACATTGTCCAGGTGACTGATCCGGTCAAGTATCCGCGACAGCACATGAAACGATTGCATCTCCATGACCAGGCGCATGCTGGCCTGGCCACTGTCGCGGTCGGACTGTGTACTGACCTCGAGCATGGTGATCTGCGCACTGGCCAGGATGTCGCTCACATCACGCAACAGCCCGGCACGATCCTGCGCGGTCACCAATAGCGTCACCGGGAAACTCTCCGTGCCGTCCGGCGCAAATTCCGTTTCGACCGAATCATGCCCGGAAAGCGTACAGATGAGCATTCCAAGTTCTCCGGCCGCCTCCAGCACGTCGGCAATACGGATTGCGCCAACACCGACCGATACCATCAGGCGCTCTTCGTTCTTGCAGCCGAGCTTGCGAGCCACGGCATGATAGTCCACATCAGCGATGGCCAGGCGGGCAAACTCGGCATCCAGCATGCTACGACCATGCTCGAGATTTTCCTCCCGGCTGCGCGTCTTGAACCACTGCACCAGCCTCGCGCGGGCCCGTGGCGTGCGAATGAAACCCAGGTGCGGTTTGAGCCATTCCCGACTGGGCTGATTGTTATCACTGGACAACACTTCGACCCGATCTCCAGTCTGCAGCGAATAGTTCAAGGGCACCAGCTTATCGTTGACCCGGGCACCACAACAGGAATTGCCGACTTCGGTGTGTACATAGTAGGCAAAATCGAGTGGCGTGGCCCCTTTCATGATGTCGACCACATGGCCGTCCGGGGTGAACACATAGACCCGTTCCGGTTCGGCGGAATCAGAGCGCAGTTGATCCACCAGGCCTCCCAGCATGCCCATTTCCTCGTGCCAGGCCAGAACCTGCCGCAACCAGTCGATTTTCTCTCCGTAGCTGTCGCGGGCTCCGGGATTAAGCACCCCTTCCTTGTATCGCCAATGGGCACAGACACCGAGTTCGGCGTCCTCATCCATGGCAAAGGTGCGGATCTGTATTTCGAATATCTTGTTGTCCGGTCCAACCACCGCGGTATGCAGGGACTGGTAGCCGTTTTCCTTGGGATTGGCAATGTAGTCATCAAATTCCTGCGGCACCACCCGCCATAAACTGTGCACAATGCCCAGCGTGGCGTAACAATCGCGCACCTCCGGCACCAGTATGCGCACCGCACGGATGTCGAAGATCATGGAGAAGTCGAGTTTTTTGCGCTGCATTTTTCGCCAAATACTGTAGATGCTTTTGGCACGCCCGTTCACCTCCGCATCAATGCGCTCCTCAAACAGATGCTGACGAATCTCATCGGTGACCCGCGTGATGAATTTCTCGCGATCCACACGTCGTTCGTCCAGCAGCCTGGCGATACGTTTGTAACTGTCCTGTTCCAGATAACGGAAGGCAAGATCCTCCAGCTCCCACTTTATCTGACCGATACCCAGTCGGTGGGCCAATGGCGCGTAGATATCGAACACTTCCCGTGCCACACGCAAGCGCTTTTCGACACCGGCATTCTTGACCGCACGGATCGCGCAGGTGCGTTCGGCGATCTTGATCAATGCCACCCGGACATCATCGACCATGGCCAGCAACATTTTGCGTACATTATCGACCTGATCATTGTTCTGCCCGAGTACCCGGGTTTTGCTGGTATCGGATTCATTGATGGCGGCCATGCGCAGCACGCCTTCCAACAGTCGCGCTACCGACTCCCCGAAACGCTCGCGGACCTGCTCGAGCGGCAGGCGGGATTCGCGCACCGGACGGTACAGGAGCGAAGCAATGATGGCATCACAATCGAGATGTAGCTGCGCGAGGATCTCGGCCATTTCCAGTCCGGTGCGGTAACTGCTGATGCCCGGTGACCAGAGGTTGCTGGCCGCTATCGCCTGCTGTTCGACTTCCCAGCTGACATCACAGGCGGCGCGGATATCTTCATGCCGATCCAGCGTGCCGTAACTTTCGATACGCGCCAGCCATTGCCCAAAGTTGACACTGCCATCGGCGTTGAACGAATACTCTTCTCTGACCTGAACCATATCGCTTCCCTGGAATCAGTTTCTGCCAAACAGTGCAATGGACTCGACATGAGCCGTGTGCGGAAACATATCCATGACACCACCTTTTTGCAGATGGTATCCCTGCTCCGCCAACAGGGCCGTGTCGCGCGCCAGCGTGGCCGGGTTGCAGGAAATATAGACTATTTTTCCCGGCCGCAATTCCCCAAGCCATGGGATGATTTCCTGCGCCCCCGAGCGTGGAGGGTCCAGCAGCACCCGGTCATACTGTCGCCGGGTCCAGGCAGCATCGGGCAGGCTCGCCATCAGATCGGCTGCGTGAAATTCGACATTATCGATATCATTGCCCCGGGCGTTCTCTTCACCCCGCTCCACCATTGCCTGACTGCCCTCGACCCCGACCACATGAGTGCAAAGACGGGCCATGGGCAGCGTGAAATTACCGAGACCGCAGAACAGATCCAGCACCTCGTGACCTTCCTGCAGGTCCAACAGCTCAAGGGCCTGGTTGATCATTGCACGATTGATGCTGCCATTGACCTGGGTGAAATCGGACGGATGGAAGGCCATGCGCAACTGATGATCGGGAAGTCCGTAATACAGACGCTCACAACCGCTGTCGCCAGTCAGACGGTGCACCGTATCCGGTCCCCCCGGCTGCAGGTACCAGTCCATGTCGTAATCAATGGCAAATTGCCGCAACGTCGCCAGGTCAGTCTCCGAAAGTGCATCCATATGCCGCAGGATAAGTGCGACCTCGTCAGCGTCTCCTCCATGTCCGCCGCGCTCGCCTGCCGCCACTTCGATCTGTGGAATCGCACGACAGATCTCCAGCGTTCCGAGCATTTCCCGTAGCGGGGCAATCAGCCGGGCCACGGCCGGAACCAATACCTGGCAATCAACCATGTCGGTGATGAAGCTGCTGTACTTTTCGCGGAAGCCCAGCAACACACTGCCTTTTTTGTGTACATACCGCGATCCCAGGCGGGCCTTGCGCCGGTATCCGGTAGTGCGGTCAAAGAGAATCGGCAGCAACTCGAATTGTTCCGCCCGGATACCTGCACTGCGCTGCAGATGTTCGAGGAACATGGCCTGCTTGTGGGCGCGCTGACCGGCAGGATCCAGATGCTGCATGGCACAGCCACCACAGACTCCGAACCATTCACAAGGCGGTTCGACACGATCAGCGGAGGGTTCGAGCACTTCCAGGGTGTGCAGCTCGTCATATTTCGAGCGACGCCCGACATACCGGGCCATGACCCGCTCGCCAGGCAGGGCCCCGGACACGAAGGCCACCTTGCCATCGATTCGGGCCAGCCCCCGGCCTTCGTGATTGAGGCTTTCGATTTGTAGCTCCTGCGGTTCGACAGGCAGCTTGCTGCGACGCGATCGGCTCATTGGGGACCACTGTTCAGATGAGAATTCAGGAAAACACACCGGTGGACAGATAACGATCGCCCCGGTCGCAGATGATGGCCACAATCACGGCATTTTCCAGCTCGCGATTGAGTTGCAGGGCGGCATGCACCGAGCCCCCGGAAGACACACCACAGAATATGCCTTCCTTGCGCGCCAGGGCCCGCATGGTCTCTTCAGCATCGCCCTGATCGATATCCAGCACCCGATCCACCCGGCTTGCATCATAAATGGCGGGCAGGTAGGCCTCGGGCCAACGCCGGATGCCCGGAATCCGGGACCCTTCGCGCGGTTGCAGACCGATGATCTGGATGTCAGGATTCTGTTCCTTGAGATATCGCGACACACCCATGATGGTGCCGGTGGTTCCCATGGAGCTGATGAAGTGGGTCACCGTACCGGCCGTGTCGCGCCAGATCTCGGGCCCGGTACCACGATAATGGGCGTCCGAATTGTCGCTGTTGGCGAACTGGTTGAGGACGCGCCCCTCCCCCTCGGCAGCCATGCGGTCAGCAAGATCGCGTGCCCCTTCCATGCCCTGGTCCTCGCTGACCAGAATCAGTTCGGCTCCATAGGCCGCCATGGAGGCCTTGCGCTCCGTGGACATGTTGTCGGGCATCACCAGTTTCATGTGATAACCCTTGACCGCGGCTACCATCGCCAGCGCGATGCCGGTGTTACCGCTGGTCGCCTCGATCAGGGTATCGCCCGGCCGGATATCACCGCGCGCCTCGGCCTGGTGGATCATCTGGTAGGCGGGGCGGTCCTTGACCGAACCTGCCGGATTGTTGCCTTCCAGCTTGACCAGTACAGTATTGCTGCTGTCACCGGGCATGCGCTGCAGCCGCACCAGCGGTGTATTGCCAATAAGCGATTCGACGGTTGGATAGGACATGCTTTTCCTGTTCGGCGACCCCACGGAAAGGGTCGGCATCATCAAAAGGGCTGCAATTTTACCCTGTCAGACGACGGATCGAAACCCGCAACACAATGCGGCGTGACTTCAGCGCTGACGCGCACCCGGAAACAGACGCCGGCTGTGCAGGGGTCGTGAGCCAAGATGCACCTGCAACGCTGCGCGAAACAGCTGTTTGGCTGACCGGGCCACTGCCGGCGAGCCCAGGTCGAACTCACGGATGGCGAGGATGTCCGCGCCCTGGTACACGGGATCATCTGCGCTTTCACTGGTTTCCCCGGCTGCCACCAGACCCTGCTGGGCACGAAAATGATACCTTTGCCCGGCGACAATCGCCGCGCCACTGTCCGCCTCGTGATGGAGATCGAGGCCATAACCCAGCTCTGCCAGCAATCGATATTCGAACGCCCGCAGCACCTGCTCAATGGCCATGCCATCATGCATTTGTTGCAGTGCCAGACGGTAGTGGTCGTAGAGATCGGGACAGGATTGGAAATACGGTAGCAGGCGTACCAGCAGCTCATTCAGGTACATGCCACTGAACAGGCGCGCGGACTGCAATTGCAGCGCCGCGCCGGCGGGTTCGGCCTGACGCAGGGTCTGCAATTCACCACGGCCCGCGAAACTGACCAACAGAGGCTGAAAGGGCTGGAGGTTACTGCGCTGCCGTGAACGGATCTGGCGGGCGCCACGCGCCACGGCCCGCACCCGACCGGACGAGCGACCCAGGAAGTCGACCAGCAGGCTGGTATCGCGATAGGGTATGCGATGCAGGACAAATGCATCTTCGAGTGTTTCGTGAGCCGCCATGCCGAACCCCCTGCCAGTCAGTTCAGGCTCTGCAGGGCCCGCTCGTCGTCCGACCAGCCACTCTTAACTTTCACCCAGAGATTGAGCATCACCTTGCTATCAAGCGAGCGCTCCATTTCCAGGCGCGCTGCCTGGCCGATGGCTTTGAGACGTTCGCCTTTATGGCCGATGATGATCTGTTTCTGCCCGGGCTTGTCCACCAGGATGAGTGCATGCACATGCGTGACATTACCCTCGCGCTTGAACTGCTCGATCTCCACCGCGGCCTCATAGGGCAATTCATCACCCAGTTGCCGTGTGATTTTCTCCCGGATCAGTTCCGCCGCCAGAAAGCGCTGACTGCGGTCGGTCACCTGGTCCTCGGGGAACAGGAAAGGTCCCTCGGGCAGATAGTTGAGCACACAGCGTTCGAGAGCATCGAGGTTGTGTCCGCGCAAGGCGGAGAGCGGTATGATTTCGGCGAAGTCGCGACGGGCGGAGAGCTTCTCGATATGCGGCAACAGTCGGGCACGGTCATCGAGCCTGTCGCATTTGTTGATGAGTAGCAGAACCGGCACCTTTACCCGCTGCAGCCTCTCCAGCACCAACTCATCCTCTTCATTGAAGGTAAGTCGATCCACCAGGAACAACACCACATCAACGTCATCCAGCACATTGCTCACCGTGCTGTTCATGATCCGGTTCATGGCCTTTTTTTCAGCCTTGTGCAAGCCGGGAGTGTCCACATAGATGATCTGGTTGTCACCACCGGTCTTGATACCGAGTATCCGGTGACGCGTGGTCTGCGGTTTACGCGAGGTGATACTGATCTTCTGCTCCAGGAGATGGTTCAATAACGTGGACTTGCCCACATTCGGGCGGCCGACTATGGCCACCAGACCGCATCGCGTATTTGACGTTTCTGTCATGATTCAGGCTCCTCCGGAGCGCGACTTTGATTCAAGGGCCGACAGGCAGGCTCGGGCTGCCTCCTGCTCGGCCTGGCGCCGGGTTCTTCCACTACCGGTTCCCGGTTCGGCCAGCAGAGGCACATGACAACGGACATGAAAGGTCTGGTCATGTTCCTCCCCTGCCACATCCGTCACCTGATAATCCGGCAGGGCTTTGCCCCGCGCCTGCATCCATTCCTGCAAGCGGGTCTTGGCATCCTTGTTGCGGACCGCATCGAGCTGGGCCGCAAACAGCCGCAATATCACTTCACGACAGGCGTCCACACCACCATCAAGATAGATGGCACCGAGCAGGGCTTCCATGGCGTCACACAGAATCGAGTTGCGATTGCGTCCACCGCTCTTTCGCTCCCCTGCGCCCAGCAACAGATACTCACCCAGGTTCAAGCGGCGCGCCGCCTCCGCCAGGCTGTCACGATTGACCAGTGTGGAGCGGATCCGGCTCAGTTCACCTTCGTCGGCATCGGATTGGCGCTCGTGCAAGATGGCGGCCACCAGGAAGCCGAGCACGGCATCGCCGAGAAACTCGAGTCGTTCATTGTGCAGAGCTGCAGCACTTCGATGAGTCATCGCACGTTGCAAGAGCTCTTCATCCACGAAGTGATAATCGAGCTGCCGTCCGATATGTTGCCTCAGCTCCGTCACACCCGGCATGGCAGACTATTCCACCCGATCATCAAAAGAGACCAGCAACTCGATATTACGAAACAGGGGCACTCGACGCTCGTAATTGATACGCACGGACAGATCCCCTCCGGCACGTACAAGCGTCACCGAATCAGGATCCACCTCGGAGATGTTATTGATCCGCAGACTCAGGGACACCTCCCTGCGGAACTGCCCCTGTGACAGATTGGCCGTATCCCGGCTCTCCATGATCGAACGCGAAACGGTGATCACCATATTGTGATCGACATAGACGGGCAGAAGACGTACGGCCAGCGTACCGAGCACCAACACCGTCACCAGTGTGCTCAACAGAGACCATAAAGACCAGCCTCGCTGGCGTGATACCGAAATGCCTTTTCTTTGCATCAATGGATCCTGCGGTTACGGCTGAATGTGGGCAGATTCCAGCCTGGCTCCTTATGCATCCAGATGGCAAAAGCGCGGCCAACAATATTCTCTTCGGGTACGGCACCCCATACCCGGCTGTCGGCACTGTTATCGCGGTTATCGCCCATCATGAAATAATGTCCCGGAGGCACCACCCATTCGGTACGTCCGCCACGGCGCCGCTGACTATCCACCACCTGGACCTGATGGTCAAACTCGCCCAGCTGCTCATCGAACAGTATACCGCGTTGCGGACCGGCAGCGGTATCGATACGGATCTGATCCAGCTCGGTCAGTGGCACCTGATCACCATTGATGGTCAGACGGCCGTCCTGATAAAACACCGTGTCACCGGGCATGCCGACAATACGCTTGATGAAGTAGCGGTTATCGTGCGGGGGAAAGAAAACCATCACTTCACCGCGTTGCGGCTCATTGATATCAACGAGCTTGGTCCCCAACACCGGCAATCGAAGACCGTAGGTGAATTTATTGACCAGGATGAAGTCCCCCACTTCCAGCGTCGGCTTCATCGATCCGGAGGGAATCTGGAACGGCTCCACAACAAAGGAGCGCAGCAGAAGCACAATAAACAATACCGGAAAGAAAGAACGGGCGTACTCCACCACACCGGGTTCGCGTACCGCTTCCTGTTGCAGCTGCGGGTCCTTGATCGTTTCCGCACGCGCCTTGCGTCGACCGGCAAAGAACAAGGCATCCACTGCCCATATGGCACCACTGATGGCCACCAACACCACCAACACCAGGGAAAAATCGATATCCATCAATCGTCCACCTTCAATACAGCAAGGAAGGCTTCCTGTGGCACTTCCACATTGCCCAGCTGCTTCATCCGTTTCTTGCCGGCCTTCTGTTTCTCCAGCAGTTTCTTCTTGCGGGTGATATCACCACCATAACACTTTGCCGTCACATTCTTGCGCAAGGCCTTGACCGTGGCGCGAGCCACAATCTGTCCGCCGATGGCTGCCTGGATGGCGACGTCGAACATCTGGCGCGGTATCAGTTCCTTCATCTTCTCGACCACTTCCCTGCCCTTGGATTCAGCGTAGTCACGATGCACGATCAGCGCCAGTGCATCCACACGGTCACCATTGATCATGATGTCGAGGCGCACCAGCTTCGCCGGCTGGAAACGCAGGAAATGATAGTCCAAGGAGGCAAAGCCGCGGCTTGCGGATTTGATCCGGTCAAAAAAGTCGAGCACAACCTCGGCCATGGGCAACTCGTAGACCAGCGACACCTGTCGACCGATAAACTGCATTTCACGCTGCACCCCGCGGCGCCTCTCACACAGGGTGATGACATTGCCCAGGTACTCCTGGGGCAGCAGCATGCTGGCCAGCACGATCGGTTCGCGGGTCTCCTCAATGGAATTGACCGGAGGCAGGGCCGACGGGCTTTCCACTTTCAGCACCTTGCCGCTGCTGACCACCACCTCGTAGACCACGGTGGGTGCGGTGGTGATGAGTTCGATTCCGTATTCACGCTCCAGGCGTTCCTGGACAATTTCCATGTGCAGCATACCGAGAAAGCCACAGCGGAAACCGAAGCCAAGGGCGTCGGAACTTTCCGGCTCGTACTGCAATGAAGCATCATTGAGGGTGAGCTTTTCCAACGCATCCCGGAAATTCTCGAAGTCATCCGACGACTGGGGATAAAGGCCCGCGTACACCTGGGGCTGTACCTGCTGGAAACCAGGCAATCGTTCCGTCTCCGGCGCGGAGGCGGCAATCAGGGTGTCACCCACCGGAGCGCCCTTGATCTCCTTGATACCGGCCACGACGAAGCCCACATCACCGGCTTCCAGGATTCCGGTCACGGTACGTTTGGGCGTGAACACACCGATATCATCCACGCCATGCGCTTTGCCGGTGCTCTTGACGATGATCTTGTCACCTTTACGCAAGGTACCCTGCATGACACGAACCAGGGACACCACGCCCAGGTAATTGTCGAACCAGGAATCGATGATCAAGGCCTGCAGATTGGCCTTGCGGTTGCCTACCGGGGGTGGCACCAGACGCACCAGCTCCTCGAGCACATCCTCTACCCCCATACCGGTCTTGGCGCTTACCGGCACCGCCTCGGAGGCATCGAGTCCGATGATTTCCTCGATTTCCTGGCGCACTGCGTCAGGGTCCGCCTGCGGCAGGTCCATCTTGTTGAGTACCGGAATCACTTCGAGCCCCTGCTCGATGGCGGTGTAGCAGGTGGCCACGGATTGGGCTTCCACACCCTGCCCCGCATCCACGACCAGCAGCGCACCCTCACAGGCAGCCAGCGACCGGGAGACCTCGTAGCTGAAATCCACGTGGCCGGGGGTATCAATGAAGTTGAGCTGGTAGGTTTCGCCGTCCCGCGCCTTGTAGCGCAGGGTCACACTCTGGGCCTTGACCGTGATGCCACGCTCGCGCTCGATGTCCAGGGTATCGAGCAGCTGTTCTTTCATTTCACGGTCGGCGAGACCACCACAGACCTGGATGAAGCGGTCCGCCAGTGTGGACTTGCCGTGGTCAATGTGGGCGATGATGGAAAAGTTGCGTATACGGGATAAATCAGTCACTTGATGTGTCACTTTCCGGGTTGCAGCATGGATCGGTCGACGTGCGACCGGCAGGCAAGTCTACAATATCTGCCACCCGGTGTCAGTGGGTTTCACCGCCTGAAACCCACTCATCGGCCCGCTCAGGGTAACTGCATGACCAGGGTGCTGCCGCGACCGCCGCGCTGGATCCGCACGGGAACATAGCCTTCATCAGGCAATTCCGACAATATGCGCGTGAAATCCGCGGACGATTCCACATCATGATGGTTCAGCGAAAGGATGACGTCACCTTCCCGCAGACCTGCCATGCGCGCCGGCCCGTCTTCGACGTCATCAATCTCCGCCACTTCGCCAGAGCTGATGGCGATGCCCAGGCGGTTGTGATCTGGACGGACCTGTCGCGGACTCTGTGCCACCGGATCACTGCCCGGCAGTCCATCCACGACCACCGGCAATTCCATCGACTCACCCCGGCGGATGACATGCAACACGGCCTCGCTGCCGGGACGCACCTGGCCAACGTGGAATGGCAATTCGGAAGACAGGCCGATCTCCCGATCATTGAAACCGACAATGACATCATTGGTCTGCACACCAGCACGCTCCGCAGCACTGCCCGACTGGACATCATCCACGAAGGCACCATGGGGTGTTGGCAACCCGAAGGCTTCGGCAAGCCCCTGATCCACATCCTTGATCATCACCCCCAACAGGCCACGATTGACCGTACCGGATTCGCGCAATTGCTCGACCACATCCAGTGCCATGTTGGCCGGAATGGCAAAGGAGATGCCATTGGAGCCGCCGGTACTGCTCAGGATCTGGGAGTTGATGCCGATCACCTCGCCAGCGAGATTGAACAGGGGACCACCGGAGTTACCCTGGTTTATGGCCACATCGGTCTGGATGAAAGCGACATAATTGGCGGTACCACGCGAGGGCACACTACGGGTCTTGGCGCTGACGATACCGGCTGCCGCCGAAAATTCGAGGCCGAACGGCGAACCGATTGCCAGCACCCACTCCCCCACGCGTACGGCGTCTGAATCCCCGAAACGCACAGAATTCAGGTCTTCGGCCTCGATCTTCAGCAAAGCCATATCGGAGAGTTCGTCGGTACCAATGACCCGTGCATCATATTCGCGCCGGTCGGTCAGTGTCACCGTGATCTGCTCGGCACGCGCCACTACATGATGATTGGTGATGACATAGCCGTCCGGAGAGATGATGAAACCCGAACCCACGCCACCACGACGGCGGAGGCTCTCTTCCTCGGATTCCGGGTTATCACCTTCACCGGGACGCAGCTGCCGCAGCAACTCCTCCAGACTGCGCCCCTGATCCCCCCTGCCGGAGCGGACCGGTACGCGTTGCTGTGTGGTGATGTTGACAATGGTGGAAGCATTCTGGTCCACAAGACCGGAAAAGTCGGGCAGATCAGCCTGTACCGGAACGGCAACAAGAAAAACAATCAGCAGGGCAGTGGCTCGCAACATGTCGGACTCCGACCGTGGGGAAATGGGCAGACCAGGCAACAGCGGGACTGCCACCGGGATCAGAGTCTAAAATACCGCGTTGCCCGCCACGATTCAACGACCGCAGTGATCAGTCTCTTGAGTCGGGGCTTGTGCTTTCCGGGGAAAGGAGATCCGTGGTGATCAGTTCGCGATCGGATACCGGCCGAATCAGCGGTGACTCACGCAGGATGTTGTAGTCCGGCAAGGATTCCGAGCGTGGACTGATGGATACACTCTGGATGTAGTCGTTCAATCGTTGCTGCGCGTCGGGATCCACCATGCCGGGCTCCGGGACGCTCTCCGCATTGCCAGCACCGTCAAGGTCGACCAGCTGTCGGTTCTCGCCCTGATCAAGCGACAACTGCATGCCCAGGAACACGGCCAAGGTCACGGAAGCCGCCACAGCCAACTTCGCGGTTGCTGGCCACCAGGCAAAAGATGCCT
>PWQG01000395.1 GCA_003556835.1 Gammaproteobacteria bacterium | reverse complement strand
TACCCTGTTTTCCGCCTATCCCCTGTTGCTGCTCTGCATGACCTTGCTGGGTTTCGGCACCGCTTTCACCTTCACGCCACTGGTGTCACTGCTCGGCGCCTGGTACCCAGACAAGCGTGGCATGGTCATCGGTTTTGCCGGCAGCGGTGTTGGTATCGGCATACTGTTGACCGGTGCGCTGGTTCCCATGATGACCGAGGATGGCAATGGGGAAGGATGGCGGCTGGTATGGGCCAGCTTCGCCGTGTTGGGATGTTTCGCTGTGTTCATGGTGGCGCTGTTTCTGCGGAATCCGCCATCCAATGATGCGCCGGTATCGATGCGCAGCGGTCTGGCCACCGTCTATCGTGATCCCCACGTCATGCGCATGGGCTGGATCTATGGCATTGTCGGGATCACCTATATCCTGCAGGTGTTGTTCATGTACAGCTTCGCCCTGGAGGCGGACGTTTCTGCCGTCACCGCAGGGCGCCTGGTGGCGGTGATGGGCTTTGCATCCATTTTTTCCGGCCCGGGTTGGGGCTGGGTTGCGGATCGGCTCGGTCATGCCCGGGCACTGACGTTCTGCATGCTGGTTTCCATGGCGGCAACCTTGTTGCCGGTTTTGTGGCCCACCACACTGAGTTTTGCCGTACACTTTGTGATCATCGGGCTTTCGGTCAGCGGCCTGTTCACTTCGGTGCTGGCGGCAGCCACCGCCACGGTCAAGCCTCAGCATGCGGCCATGGCCGTGAGTTTTGTTACGATATTCTTTGCGTCCGGGCAATTGGTCGGCCCGGCCCTGGCCGGACCGCTGATCGACTGGTGGGATGATTTCCGTCCCATTTTTGCCATCAGTGCAGCTATGATGCTACTGGGGGCACTGGCCAGTCGCAACAGTGCGAAGTTGCAGCGGGAATAGCATACGGCTGCCGGCGCAGAACACTGGAGGGGTCACATGGAACCACTGTCCGTGCTCGACATGTTCAAGATCGGAGTTGGCCCAAGCAGCTCACATACCCTCGGCCCCTGGAATGCGGCCCGCCGCTTCATCAGTGGCCTGGATCGATCGCCGGAATCAGCGCAACAGATCACCATCCGCCTCTATGGATCATTGGCCAAAACCGGCAAGGGTCATGGTACCGACGTGGCGGTCATGCTCGGTCTGGAAGGCGCCGACCCGGTCAGCTGTGACGTGGATGCCATTCCCGATCGTGTCCGCCGGATACGTGGCGAGTCTTGCCTGCAGCTACCCGGCGGGCATCGACTGCACTTTTCTCCCGAAACCGATATCGAATTCCATGGTGACCGATTGTTGCCGCGCCATCCCAATGCCCTGGAATTCATCGTCCGGTTTGCGGATGACAGTACCCACAATGAGACCTGGTATTCGGTCGGTGGTGGTTTTGTCCTCCGGGAAGATGAAGAGGATAGCGGGAATGATCGACCCAAGCCTCTGCCGTATCCCATCGAAACCGCAGCCGATGTCGCTCACTGGTGCCGTGAAAGCGGTCTGTCCATATCCGGCGTGGTGGCGAGAAATGAAGAGTCCTGGCGCCACAATACGGAAACCGACCGGGCGGTGGCCGCCATCTGGAAAACCATGCGGGATTGTGTGTACCGTGGATGCCACCGTGAAGGAGTGCTCCCCGGCGGCCTGCAGGTACAACGCCGTGCCGCCAGGCAGAACCGGAGACTGCTGGACGGGGCAGCGTACGAGGACGTGGATGCCTGGCACCGGGTGATTCGTGAAAGGGGAGAGGGGTTTTCCTATACCCTGGACTGGGTCAGCTGTTTTGCCCTCGCGGTCAATGAAGAAAACGCCGCTTTCGGCCGTGTGGTCACAGCGCCGACCAATGGCGCTGCCGGTGTGATTCCGGCGGTATTGCACTACCTGCTGATTTTTCTGCGTGAGCCGGATCCTGCCTTGATTCGCAGCTTCCTGTTCACGGCCTCAGAAATTGGATGCCTTTTCAAGAAACGGGCCACCATTTCTGCCGCCATGGGTGGCTGTCAGGCGGAGATCGGAGTTTCTTCGGCGATGGCTGCCGCGGCACTGACCGAGTGCATGGGCGGCACGCCGGCGCATTGCCTGATGGCGGCCGAAATTGCCATGGAGCACCACCTCGGCATGACCTGTGATCCGATCGGTGGACTGGTGCAGGTGCCCTGTATCGAGCGCAACACCATGGGTGCGATCAAGGCCATCACGGCGGCCCAGCTGGCCCTGTCGAGTGATCCGGATCAGGCCAGGGTGCCACTCGATGGGGTGATCCGTACCATGTGGGAAACGGCCAAGGATATGAACACTCGCTACAAGGAAACCGCGGACGGCGGGCTTGCCGTGCACATTCCGGTCAATATCAGTGAATGTTGAGGAAGCGGATTCCTCGAGGTGGTTTCAGGCAGAAGGCCTGGCGTGGCTTGCCATGTGCTGGATGACGCCGGGCTTCTGGCAGTCCAGTTTGCACACGCGATAGTGGTAGCTGCGCGCACAAGGGTCCAGTTCTGCAGCCTCGTCAATCGCGGCGTCCAGATCGGCCTGTGCGGCTTTCTGCGTCAGATAGGGTCCGGAGATGTTCACCCTCAGGCTGGGCTCATCCGGATCTGTCGCAACTATGTAAAAGTTCTCTGCGTTCATCATCTCTGTAAATCGTACTGAATGACCTGGTTTGCCAAGGGTACTTCCGGTATCGGCCCATGGGGCCGGGTCTAAAGTCATTCCGTGTACAGCAGATCGACCGGACCGATGGTTTATTGCGCAAACTTCCGTGATTTTTTGCCATGCCTGCATCCTGACAGGCCCAAACTGAACGCGGGCTGAAGCCCTGTGCAGTTTTTGACCCCCGCGTGGCGAGGCGTATTATCCGCTTTTCTTTTGGCCCTGCCTAGCCCTGTCTGGCACTGCATCGTACACTTGAGGCCATGGAAACGTTCAGCCTCATCATGCCCGTGCTCAATGAGTACAATAACCTGCGCTTGCAGTTGCCGGCCCTGCAGGCCTGGCGCGCTGCCGGGCATGAGCTCCTTGTGGTGGATGGCGGCAGTAGCGACGATAGTGTGGCGATTGCCCGCGAACATGCTGATATCGTGATCGAATCCAGGTCGGGCAGGGCACGCCAGATGAATGCCGGTGCGCAGCGCGCGAGTGGTGACGTTTTGCTTTTCCTGCATGCCGATACCCGTCTTCCTCCCGGTGCAGAGCGTTCCGTGCCACGCGCCCTGGCCGATTCCCACTGTCATTGGGGACGTTTTGATGTGCAGCTTGATGGGGAGCAGCCGATGTTCCGGGTCATCGAACGCATGATGAACTTGCGTTCGCGATTGACTTCGGTGGCCACGGGCGACCAGGCCATTTTTGTGCGTCGTGCTTCTTTTATAGCCGCCGGTGGCTTCCCGGATATTCCCTTGATGGAGGATGTGGCCCTGAGCAAGACGCTGCGCCGCATTTCCCGTCCCCTGAATCTGCAGCAGACGGTGATCACTTCCAGCCGTCGCTGGCAACAACACGGAATCGTCAAAACCCTGCTACTGATGTGGTGGTTGCGGCTGTTGTACGTGCTGGGCGTGAGCCCCCGGCGACTCCATCAACGTTATTATGGAAAATCCGGATGATCCGCGAGCACGATACCGCCATTGCCCTGTTCGCCCGGGAGCCGGAGTGGGGGCGGGTGAAGACCCGGCTGGAACCGGAATTGGGCAAGGAAGGCGCGTTGGCCATGCACGAACGCCTGATCCGTCATATGGTGTCGGTCCTTGGCAATGCCGGCCTTGCTCACCTGCATCTGTTCGTGGACGGGGATCCGGATCACCCCCTGTTCCGGGATTCTGCCGCTGAACTGCCCCGTTTCCGTCAGGCTGACGGACATTTGGGGCAGCGAATGCAGGCGGCGGCGTCCCAGCTTCTCAAGACCCATGATCGGGTGCTGCTCATCGGTGCCGATTGTGTGTCGGTGGATGCATCGTACCTGGAGACGGCGTTGGAGCGCCTGCGGGGCGATACCGAAGTGGTGCTGGGTCCGGCAGAGGATGGTGGTTACGTGCTGTTGGGGCTGCGCCGGGCGGATCTGCTGCTGTTCGGGGCCATGCCCTGGGGTACGGAGCAGGTGCTGGAGCGTACCCGGCAGAGCCTGCGGCAACAGCAATTGTGTTGGCAGGAACTCGAGCCTCGTTGGGATCTGGACCGACCGGAGGATCTCGCGCGTTTGTCCTCGCTTGCGAACTGGCCGGCGAGCAGCGCGCTCAGACCAGGCTCTCGCGCTGTGCCTGGGTGATGAAGCGGTTCAGTCGGATGTGGCTGCGTTGATCGATATCGACAAAGCGGCAGCCGCAGATCAGTGCCTTGCGTTGGCTGCCAAGCTGGAAATGGATGACCTGGGCCTGCAAGGTCAGGGGAGGCTCTCCATCGGGCAGGGCCAGTTCCAGGCGAAAGCTTTCCATGGACTGGAGTCGGCCATCCAGCTCGGCGGGCAGGCGTATCAGGATGCCGGTGGCCGAGAGATTTTCGATTTCGACGGAGAAGGGTACGCGGTCACGAAAGTGACAGACGCCGGATACTTCGCGGCGGTTGGGCACGGTGACCCGGTAGGCATTGCGCCGCTGCAGATAGAGCAAGCGTTCCGGGAAGGCCAGATTAAAATAGGGGCCACCGTCATCACTTCCGCTGTCGACAATCCGGGTTTCGGGTATATACACCTGAATGCCACGCACACTGGCGCGGATGCTGAAGGGTTCACCGGCAAGCGCTTTATCATGGCCTTTGGCCGGTGTGATTTCGTCCAGCTGGAAGCGGCGCTGACGCAGGTTGGCGCGCAGCACCATGCTGTTGTACAAAGTGGTGCTGTCGTGGAACTGGATGTTGATCGTGGAACGGTCTTTCTCGAGGGCGCGCAGCACCCCGTAGATGTCGCCCGGGCGGGTGTAGTATCGATCCTCTGAGGAAGCGGCATCATCCATGACGGGGCGGTTGACTCCTGCGGACTGTCCGGATCTCTCAGGCGCTGCCCAGTGGACGGCTGTCGCGTTGCCCACCCTGGTCGCCGGATTCGCTGTAGGTGTCAGCTTCATCGCTGCGACCGCGCAGGATGTCGAGCACACGGCTGTTGTTGTTTCGGCTGCGGCTGACGATGGTGCCATTGATCTCGGTGAGTTCCTGGCAGATCGACAGCTCCTGGAACAGGATCTCGCAGGTCTCGCTGAGCCGATTGCTGTCCTCGCGTCCCAGTGCCTCCTGCTGTCGGGCAATCTGCTGGCAGTAGTCCTGCAAGCCTTCACGATTGGCCGCGAACCCGGCTTCTTCGAGTTGCTCGCGACGCGCACGGTCATTGCGTTCCATGTCCGCCAGCAGCGCCGCCTTGCGCGCCAGGATGTCGTCCAGGGCTTTCACATCACGGGTTTCGAGACAGGACCGCTCTTCCCGCAACAATTCGTTGAGGTTGCGGGCATTCTCAAGATCCGTGTCCAGCAGTTTCGGGATCAGGCCGGGCGACATTGATGGCTCCCGCGGTTCACAGTTGTGACTCGAAGTCGATCATGCGGGCGGCCAGCTGTTGCCCATCGATCTGGTATTCACCGTTGGCAATCTGGTTGCGCAACTCGGTGACCCGGCCACGATCGACTTCCGGCAGCTCGCCGATGCGTGCTTCCAGAGCCTGCAGATCAATCGCACTGCTGCTGATCTGGACCGACTCGCCAGAGTTCGTGTTGTCCTGGTTGGCAACCCCACGACCTGTGGCATTGCTGTTGTTGCCGGTTTCCTGTGTGTCCTGCCGGCCGGTGCGGGCCTGATCCGGTGTGGTCGGGTTTCCGCCAATGGTATTGATACTCATGTTGTCAACCTTAGTACCCGTGATACGGGTAGTCTGTGCATGGTGACTTGTTCCTGACACTCAATAGCGGCTG
>PWQG01000109.1 GCA_003556835.1 Gammaproteobacteria bacterium | reverse complement strand
TGCCAGTCATCGGCCTGGCCGGCTTCTTTGGCTTGGTCATCGGCATCAAGATGGGGCCACTCAACACCTTGTCTATGGCACTGGCCCGCTTCACGACGGTTTTGCTGGTGTTGATCCTGATGCCAACCCTGTCAACACAGATGCAGATCGACCCGTTCTGGGCCTTGCTGGCCGGTGTCGTGTTGGCGCTGATCATGCCGGCAAGCATCTTCGTGATTGTCGGCACCTGGCTGATGGCGCAGGGGCTGGGCTTGTCCGCATTGGGCCAGATTGTCCTGGTGGCTTTCAATACTCTGGTGGTGCTGAGTATCTGGCACATTTCCACCCCTGACGAAACCAGGGCCAAAACCCTTCGAGAGCACCGGGATAAAGACGGCCAGATTCCCATCAGGCATCTGCTCAAGGGAGCAACGTCATGAACGAACAACGCAACAGCAATTCACTGCATCAGATGGCAATGCCCGAATGGCTTCGCGAACGCATGACCCGGCATGCCGTCTTCACGCCAGGTCAGCTCTGTGATCTGCTCGAGTCCTGGCTGGCAGCCGACGAGCTTCCCCAGGATATCAATCGAGATGAAATTCGCGAAGTTCAACAGCGTCTGCTTCGCGGCTTCCCGGCCTTGGCTTCACGCAAGCGTCCAGACTTCGAGATGCCACCCCCCGGTGTCATCCAAGGAGAACCACCGGAACCAGACGAATCCGAGCCCGGCCGGATTGGCATACAGGAACTAATGGGCCCAGAAGAAGGTAGAGATCCAGAGCCAGAAGAACACGAGGAATCGCCTGAACCCGCAGACGCTAAGCCCGATTCCGTAGAAGAGGAGCCGGATGAAGTGGGGCCAGCAGACGACCCTGATAAGGAATCAACCACTGATGACGACGATCACGACAAGCAAGACAACCGCGTTGATCGCAACAAAGGGGAGGGCTGAACCATGGGACGTAACGCCATAGACAACCTTGGAACACTGGGGCTCGATGTCCAGTTGGCGCGCGACTTGAGAGCCCGCGGCATCATCAGCGTGGATCAGCTCGTCGAGTACGTTGAACGCTTCCCCCGGTATGCTCGCTCCCTGCTGGGCTTCTCCAGGGATGTCCTCATGCAGTTGATCGCCCGTCGCGGCGTTTCCGTGCGCCATGGACTGGCCCAGCGTGATTTGCGGCCTTTGCCGGCGGCGGGTATCGCCGGTCCGATCGAAGATTGCCCCGAACTGGTCGAACATCGCACTGCCAATCGAGGATGGGTGCGCGGCCTGGCCCGTGAAGTTCGTCGGCGCGTGGCCCAGGTTGCACTGCCACTGATGGTCAGCCTGGTCGATCAAATGCAGCCGATCAAGAATCAGGGCAGCTACGGCTTTTGCGTAGGCTTCGGCGTCAACGCGCAGCGGGAATTCTTCCTTGGACGCCCAACCTCGGACGGATACTGCTATCGCGGCTCGAAGCTCTATGACCCAATTCCTGAACGAGAAGGCTCTTGGCAGATTTTCGGGCACAAGTTCCAGTTTGAGCATGGCTCGGTCGAGTCAGACGTCTACAGCTACCAGGATGCCATTCAGAACCGAGCCATTGCGCCGTTCTTCGATCAGGCAGCCCGATTGAAGACCCACGGCTACGTCGATCTGCGTCCGGGCTACGACGAGTTCGATGTCACCCCGGAATTGCTCAAACTGGTCCTCGCCGGCCAGTTCAGCGACGATCTCCCGGCCATGCCGGTATGTTTGTCAATCGAGCTCTTCGAGTCTTCCCACAGCTTTACCACCCAGGATTCTGGGCTCTTTATCGATCCTCCCGAGTTCGAACGGCCCATAGGAGGCCATGCCATGACCATCGTCGGCTACATCGACGCCCAGCACCCGGATGCACTCGGCGACACCACCTACTTCATCGTGCGCAACTCCTGGGGCACGGACTGGGCCAGGAACAACCCGCTGGGTCTGCCCGGCCACGCACTGATTCCTGCCTCCTACTTCACCTGCAGGAAGCGGACCATGGAACTGCTCGTCGGCATCGCCGATCTGGAAGCACGCGGCTTTGGAGAAGCCCTGTCGCGCATGTTCAACCGCGTCAGCGGTCTGATTCGCGCCTGAGCAGATTGGCTAGACGGTCAACACCAGCAAGATTATTCGAGGAGAGAACAATGCATATCGCAGGCATCGAAATCACCGGGCTGCACATCATCGCCTTCCTTATCCTGGGATGGTGCCTATTCAACGCTGTGGTCCATCGTCTTGCCTTTCGCGACCTCAAGCGTCAGCTTCTGCAGGGTTCCCGTCAACTAGCCACCATGCACGCCGCCGTTCTCTCACCACGTACGGCTTGCGGGCGGACCGAGTTGAGCAGGCAGCTCAAGAATCGGCCGGACGAGGAATCTTACCACCCGGAAATAAAAATGCTCGACTGGTTGAAGAGCAGGGCAAACGCCAGGATCAGCCTTGATCAAATGAATCGTCAGCTCGAACGGGAAATCGGCATGCACTTCCTCCAGCTCGAATCCGAGGTGTCGTTCTACAAAACCGTTGGACCGTTCTGGGGACTGTTCTTCACTGCCGTTGGCACCGTCCTGGCCTTGTTCGCGCTTACCCAGGGTGCTGACCGCGACGCTCTGTTTGGCGGGGTGGCCCTGGCGCTGATTACAAGTGCAGCCGGCGGACTGGTGATGATCCTGGAATCCGAGTTGCTCATCCGGCGCCTGCGACCGACGAAGCTCTATTGTCTGACCGAGTCGCAGGAGCGTCTGGAGGAATTGGCGACTCGACTGAATCGGGCCAAGACAACGGTTCGAAAAGCGAGCGTAAGGAGTGAAAGTCATGGAAAATAATGACCTGTTCAATTTCGATGACGATCGCAACGAAGCCCAGATCGTCATGACCGATCTGTTCGTCATTCTCTTCCTGGTGGCGCTGTTCTTGATGGGTGAGGATCTGGTTACCCTGGCCACACCTGAGGTCGCGGCGTCAAGCGACCAGAAAACCAGTGAAGAAATGATCCGTATTTTTCTCCATGAAGAAAACCACGTCACTCTCGAGAGCCCGGATGGTCCGCGAGTAGACTTGGAGCAATTGGGCGAAGCCCTGGATGGACGAGAAGGCGATGTGGTGCTGTTCTTCACGTACGATGTGCCCGGCGGCAAACTGCACAGCGTGCAGTCGGACCTGCACAGAATGGGGCACACAGTGCGCCGGCAAGCAGTGTTTAGCGGAAATTAACGTGAATATCACATCGCAAAGATTATTCGAGCTGGTCTCGAGCATGACTTTGTTCCAGCCAAAGAAAAAGGCGACTCTCAACCATTTTCTAGTCATGTCCATGGAAGACCAGTTGAAAACTGGTCGGGTGAATTAGCCGTGTCTGAAGTCGATATTTCAGGAAGACTGAAAAAACTTGGCAAGAGTCTTGACAGTGAAGAAATTGCTTTGCTGTCCGAGTATCATCGTGATGGGTCGATACTGTCAGTCCATATCATCGGACAATTTTGCAAGCGGTGTCGAAAAGCCGGTGTTTGGGCTCGTTCCGAGCTGTATGCAACCATCAATAATGCCCAGTACGGCTTTGACCAGTCAGCCAGCTTCAGCCCTGGTGGCCGCGACGGAATATTCCGGCTGACACGTGAATATCGCCCAAAGAATGCAATGATGAAGAAGCTGTTTGATCAATTCCTCGACAAGTCGGGAAGTGCAGCACAGGAGATTGCCGATCATTTCAACGTACCGAAAGCCGAATTGATCCCAGTCCGCCTTGTCTCCCACCACATGCGCCTACTGGGTGTTCTGGTCTCGCTTGACCACCACGCGCACCTGGTTTTAGTTGACGTAGATCAATCCTGAATACAGCCCGGGTCAAATGGGCGTTTGCAAATGTGAAGATTGCTGGCCTGCACAATCGATGGAAGGTCTCGGATGGAGCTTGGGTGCCAACCATCAGGAGTGCTATCAAAACTGTTACCCCAGCTCCACTATCAGAATGGAAATCCGGGCTTTCTGCTCCTGTCGGCCCCCGGCTCTATCAAGAGTGAACCAGCACAGGCTTTGTTGCCGTGCTTCAGTATCGGCATTTGGAGGATTTCCAAAATTCAGATCAGATAAATTGGCACGAATTCTGCATAAAGAACGGTAAGCAGGAAATTTGTACTGTCGAAAGCATTCGGCAAACCAAGCGTTCCTTGTGAAGCTGGAACAATCGGAATTTGAACCGTAGGAGGAAAGTCATGTATTGCGAACGTCACAACCAATATTATTATCTCAATAATGAGTGCTCTAGCTGCAAGTCGACGAGTTCTCTGTTTTCTTCGCTAAGCAACAGCTATTCGTCGAGTGACAGCCTGTTCGCCTCAACGAAAGACAAGTCGTCTGAAAGCTACGATCCTCTAAAGTATCTGGAAAAATCCAAGACCAATGCGGAGCCGTCAGTGTCCTTGTTCTCTCCCCCGGAGAAACCAAAGTACCTGTCCGGCCTTCCGGAGTTGCACAAGCCGTTCTATAAACCACCTGAGTTCCCCAAGCCAGTCAATAACGTGTGCGGCGACATGCTTGGTTACCGGGAAAAGGATACGCTCGGTCGCGACACTTTTCGACCTGTCATGGGCGGTGGGACATACCAGGTTGCCCCTTCCGTTTTCGGAAACTCCTATGTCCGAGACTATCGAGGTAACCTGGTCGGTCAGATGAGTCAAGGGCCGCTTGGAAGTGATACTTTGTTTCCCCCACCGGACTTCGGCCCTTCATTCCGCCGTTAAACATTGGCAAAAAGCGCGCCCCCGCAACTGACGTCATCAGATGCGGGGGCGTTTGATTCAAACTGCAGTGAGGTGTGATCTTTATTTATCTGTCGACAGCGACTCAATCAATTCCATGGTGGCCTGTTGACATATCGTGTGCTTGAAAAGTTGACCTCACAGCTCAGCGCGTTTATCTTCGAGCGGTGGACTGAATCATCCGGGCCGGCAGGTGACAGGGGGACTAGCCTTCACTCGTTCTGAATACCAAGTGAATTTCCTTTGCCTTGAGCGGGTGTTGAGCCGCTCAGCGCCCATGGCTGGTTCCTTCACCCATTTGCTCTGGTCCGCCAGGAAAACAATATGCCCAATAACACTGAACTCATTATCAAGGTATGCGGTCCGCGGGACGATCCATTGCTCGGCACGCTGAAATTGAGCGTGGCCTCGCATGCACCAGCGATCAACCCACCCGGATGGAAAGATCTTTGGAAGCTCTCACCATTTTCGCATGTGGCCGGAGGGGTTCAGGTTCCAGGGCTTCCGGGTGTGCGCTCAAAGACAATCGAGAACGCTTGGCAGTTTCTCAAAGTGTGGGATGGGTCAGAGGGCTGGGATCGGGAGACGGCCCTAGCGGCTTTTGATTCCGACTGCGCGATGCCCGAGATAAGAATGATTTGGCCGGGAGAGGGATTGATTATTCCCGCAAAACACAAGCATGTTCTCGATACCTACAATAGCAGGGACGCTTCCTCTGTATTTCTCAGCATTGGTGATTTGTTCGACATGGATTGCCCCTGTCTGAAATCTCAACCAGCTCTTTGAGTTTGGCGAGGATTCCGGGTTCGGTAAACCTGTTACTTTGGCGCCGATGTGACACTTTGCAGCCGCGCGTAGTCTTTTTCCAGCCGCTTGTGTGCCTTTTTGGACACGCCGCCAAGCACCTCAATGGCGTGACGGATGCGTGCACGGCTCATGTCCGGCCCCAGTAACGCCATCGCATCCGCCACGGAGAACGATGCACTGGTGCCGGCGATGGCGATGAACAGCGGTGCCAGCAAGTCGCGGATCTTGACGCACATGCCGTCTGACAGACCCTTCATGGTCTGCCAGATGGCATCGCGGTCCCATGTGTGCAATGCCTCAAGATTCCACAGCGAAAACTGCAATCGGCGCAGCGTCTCCTCACGGTCC
>PWQG01000050.1 GCA_003556835.1 Gammaproteobacteria bacterium | reverse complement strand
TCTCTGATGCAGAGGGTTGGAATGGAACTGATCGATGCAGGAGCCAACCAGCCGATTGGCGTCGAAGCCGGGGTAAATACGTTGCATTTCGGCTTCGTTCTTTCGCATGAGCTCGGTGGTGGCCCGATTCACATAGGTGATGACCAGGTCGCGGTCCACCATCATCATGGCGGTCATGGCGCCATCAACAGCAGCGCGAAGCCGATTCAGTTCATCATTTCGATCTTCCTGCACGGAGTTCTTTACTGCGGGTTTGGCGGTGGCCATGGTGGATTCCTCTCTCAGTTTATCTTGGTCAGTTGATGTGGCCGTGGTAGGCCTTTCATCCGCTATGCTTTGCTTGCTTTCATCGTTCAGCCAGGCCAGCGGATCGTTTCCCAGTTTCTTGGTCATTTTCCTCTCCTTCGCTCAGGCGATCCGGCTGGCGTACCGGGCGTGTCCGCGTTCAATCAATTCCTGTGCCAGAGCAGCGTACTCGTCTGCACTGCGTGAGCTTCTTTTGTATTCGTCGATGGTCTTGCCGAAGCTCGGGCTTTCCGTCAATGCCACCGACTCGCTTACCACGGAGCGGCAGAGTGAACCGGGGAAGTGCTCGGCAACCTTTTCACGTACTTCCCTGGCATGTCGCCTACGCTTCTGGAAACGTGTGAACACGATGTGTTTGTCCTTTTCCTGTCCGGTTCTGGATTCCAGTTTGTCTACAATGCTCATGAGTCGGGAGAGTCCGACCAGCGCCAGGTAGTCTCCCGTGACCGGGATCACCAACTCCCGGCAACCGAGCAGGGCATTCATTCCCAGCAGGCCGGATGAAGGGGGACAGTCAACAATGATGAAGTCTTATGCCCGCTGCTCCAGGATCTTCGCAATAAGATCACGTAGCAGGTACCCCTGGCGTACATTGCTGGCGAGTCCTTCCAGTTCATTGAGTCGGGGGCCAGGTTGCAGAAGATCAATACCGTCTCTTGCCTGGCTCAGGAAGTGACCGATGTCACCACCCTCGGTCAGCAGTAGATCGAGTCCTTCACGCCTGGAATCAAGGCCAAAGTGCGCCGTCATATGACACTGAGGATCCAGGTCGATGGCGAGCACTGTGAAGCCTTTTTTGGCCAGTGCGGTCGACAGATTGACGGCGGTTGTGGTTTTTCCCACGCCGCCTTTCTGATTGATGATCGCCAGTATGCGGCTCATATCACAACGCCTGTCCCGTGGGTAGAGAGCCGGCATCGAGCAGATGGTCGATATCCAGCAGTACGATCATTTTTTCATCCACGGTCGCAAGGCCCTGCAGAAACCGTTCCTGTACCATGTCTCCCATATCAGGCGGAGCCTGACGGTCATCTCCATTAAAGCTGTAGACTTCCGAGACTGCATCCACAACAATGCCAATGATCCGGTCACGGTCTTCGCCGGCAGTCCGTACCACGATCACGACCGTGGTGGGGCCGTATTCCAGTGCCTGCATGCCGAAACGCTCGCGCAGATCCAGGATCGGCACGATGATGCCGCGCAGATTGATCACGCCCTTGAGGTAAGGTGGAGCGTTCGGGATCGGGGTGGTTCGTGTCCAGCCGCGAATCTCCTGAACACGCAGTATGTCGATACCGTATTCCTCGCCATCAAGAATGAAGGTGAGAAACTGGTCACCATCGTCCTGGCTGTTGTCGAGCACTGTGTTCAGTGCCTGTGCCGTATCCATTGCGTACTCCTCAGGCCGCCGCGTGTGGCGGGATATGGGATGGTTGTCGGGCCATGGCATTGAGCCCGGAGATGTCAAGGATCAGGGCCACCATCCCGTCACCCAGAATGGTCGCTCCTGACAGGCCGGGCACCCGGGCGTAATTGCTTTCCAGTGCCTTGATGACCACCTGTTGCTGGCCCAGGAGATCATCCACAAGCAATGCGCTTTTTCGGCCTTCGGATTCGACCACGACGAGCAGGCGCTGCTCCGGGTGGCGGGAAGGCGGGGCCCCGTCCGTGGACATCAACTGCTGTACCTGCAGAACGGGGATGTACTCGTCCCGTAGTCGATACAGGTGATTGCGATTGGCAATGGTCTGCAGTCGTTCCGGATCCACCTGCAGGGATTCAATGATGGAGAGCAGGGGTATCACATAGGTCTGTCCGGCTACGTCCACAAGCAACCCGTCGAGTATGGCAAGTGTCAGGGGAAGGCGGATGATGAATCGGCTGCCGATACCCGGCGTCGATGTGACGTCGACCGAACCGCCCAGTGCATGGATGTTTTTTCGCACGACATCCATGCCAACGCCGCGCCCGGATACGTCACTGACCGTATCGGCCGTCGAGAAACCGGGATCAAAGATGAGGTCATCAATCTGCTCATCACTCAATGCTTGTGATTCAGTAACAAGACCCCGTTCCACGGCTTTCGCCAGGATTCGTTTCCGGTTCAGGCCTGCCCCATCGTCACTGATCTCGATCAGGATGTTGCCGCCCTTGTGTTGTGCATGCAGGTGCAGGGTGCCGGTTTCGTTTTTTCCGGCATTTCGTCTATCTTCGGGAGACTCGATTCCATGATCGAGTCCATTGCGCACCAGATGCATCAGTGGATCACCAATCTTCTCCAGCACTGTCTTGTCCAACTCGGTCTGCTCACCACTGAGTTTCAGCTCCACTTTCTTTTCGAGGCGATCACTCAGGTCATGAACCATGCGGGGTAGACGATTGAAAGCAACGCTGATGGGCAACATGCGAATGCTCATGACGTTTTCCTGCAGTTCACGGGTGTGTCGCTCGAGTTGTGCCAGGCCTTCCTGCAGTTTTTCGGTCACGTGACCATAGTGACCTTCCCCCTGGAGGTCCTCGCCGATCTGGCTGAGCATGGATTGGGTGATGACCAGTTCACCCACCATGTTGATCAGGGCATCCACCTTGTCGGTGTTGACCCGGATGGAGCTGCTTTCCTGTGATCGCCCAGCAGGTCGAGGGCGTTCAGTGTTTTCTGCTGCAGAGTCCGCTGCCCCTGCGATGCTTGAGTCTGGTCCGGTGGCGGATGAGCGGGCTTCTGGCTCAGCTGTCGATAGCGGTTCGATAAGCAGTTCGCACTCATCTTCCACCCATTCAAAGATTTCCTCGATCTGTTCACGCTGGGCCTGACCCTGCAAGTCTAGATCCCAGGAGAGGTGGCACAGGTGTGGGTCAAGTTCTTCAAGGGGAGGCAGTTTCCCGAAGTGGCACTCTGTGTGCAGTTGCCCGAGGCCGGAGAGTACCTGCAGCAGGCGAAGTGGATCGTTGCCGGTCATCATGATGTTCTGGTCGGGCTCGAATCCTATGTGCCAACTGTCGGACCCGGGTGATTCTGGAGGTGCATGTCGGGCCTCAGGGGATTGCTCGACTTGCAGCAATTGCTCGATTCGTGCTGCTGTCCGCACAATCCGCTCATTGTCGGCCTCGCCGCCATCCCGGGTTGCCTCCAGCATATCCCGGATGCAATCGACTGCCTCCAGCAACAACCGGCTCAGGTCGCCGTCCATGCTGCGGCGACCATCACGCAATTGGTCCAGAAGAGTTTCCACGCCGTGGGTAAAATCTCCCACAGCTTTGAAACCGAACGTGCCGGCTCCCCCTTTTATGGTGTGAGCTGCACGAAAAATACTGTGAATGGCGTCCTCGTCCTTACTGTCCAGTCCGAGCAACTCTGACTCCATCAGATCGAGCCCCTCGAAGCTCTCCTCCAGGAATGTGTTGACGAACTGGCCGGGATCAACAGTCATGGCATCAACCCAATACGCGCTGTACAGTCGATAGCAGTTGCTCGGGGCTGAATGGCTTCACAATCCAGCCAGTGGCTCCTGCCGCTTTCCCTTCCTGCTTCTTCTCCGTTGTGGATTCGGTGGTGAGCATGAGGATGGGCACGAATCGATAGTCGGGCAGGGTGCGTAACTGGCGCACCAGTTCGATACCGTCGATGCCAGGCATATTGACATCCGACAGTACAAGGTCGACCTTGCCGTTCTTGGCTTCCTGCAGCGCCTGCTGTCCGTCGGCGGCCTGGATCACTTCGTGGCCGGCCTGCTGGAGCGTGAAGCTGACCATCTGGCGCATCGAGGTGGAGTCATCTACTGCAAGTATTTTGGACACGTTATGCAATCCTTTCTGAAACGGGAAGCCATTTTCAGGCTTCCTTGTTGGAGAAAATGGGGACTTGCAGGCCGGCTGTTTCGATGGCCTGCTGTAAGGTGGGGGAGCAGGATTCCAGTGTGAAGGATGAGCCCCGTTGCGCGAAATCCCTTTGAGTGGCAAGCAAAAGCTGCAATCCGGCCATGTCAATGTGATGGACGGCTTCGCCTCGCACAGTCAATGCCTCCCCGCTCTGCAGGGCCTGCAACAAATCAGAATGTAGCGCTTCGACGCTTTCGATAGTGAAGGACTCGGGTAATGTCATGGTCTGCATCGGAACCCTTCCTGCTTGCTGGCATCGCTTGAATGCGTTGCTCCCAATTTGCTTCGTTTCCTGTATATCGACCGATTTCCTTTCTCCTTGAGTGGATCCACTCAAGTTTGGTGTGTATTAAACAGCTCCATCAAGCGAGATTTCAGGGTCATCGGATCAAACGGCTTTGGTATCACGCCCGCCACCCCCAGTTGCTGATACCGATCAATTTCCGTGGAATGAACCTTGGCAGTGAGAAACACCACTGGCGTGCTGGTCAGCGTGGTTGTCTCGCGAAGAGCGGCGAGTGTCTCCATACCATCCATGCCCGGCATCATGACGTCGAGTACAATCATGTCCGGGGCAAAATCAGCGGCTTCCTCCAGCGCCTGCTCTCCACTGGTACAGACTTTGACGGCAAGTTTTCCGATGGTTTCCAGCGACAGGAAAATGATACGACCTATATCTGGGTCATCTTCAACAACCAGTACTTTATGCAGTGTATTCATGATTTCTTGTCTTCCCTCCCTTGATGGATAGCGTTGGGTAATTCCACGAAGAAACAGGTACCTTGATCGGTCGTGGTGAAATCTATCCGACCCTGCATCTGTTCGACCAGATCTCGACTGATCGCCAGACCCAATCCCGTGCCGGACTTGCTGCGGCTGTCACTGGTATCGGCTTGGGCGAATCGTTCGAATACCTGTGAATGGAATTCCTGGGGAATGCCCGCCCCGCGATCATGGACTTCGACCCGGAATTGAGCAGCGGTGGATCCTGGCTTCAGGAAGATGTCCACATTCTCATCTTTTGGTGAGTACTTGATCGCATTGGAGATCATGTTGGACAAGATCTGGCTGAGTCGATTGCCGTCCAGATGAGCTGAGACATGGTGTTCCTGGCGCAGGCGGAGCCTGACTCCTGAGCCTTTGGCGTGTGGCCTGAGGTTGCTGACCACCTGCTGGATGATTGACATGACGTCTACCCGGGTACACTCCAGTCGCAATCTACCGTGCAATAGCGCACTGCTGTCGAGCAGATCGTCGACCAGCTTTGATAATTGCAGGCTGTTCTTGTAGGAAATATCAAGCATTTCCTGAACCAGTGTGGAACCGGTTTCTGCGATCTCCGTCTCGGCAAGTGCCAATGCGCCCCGGATGGCAGTTAACGGTGTACGGAGTTCGTGACTGACAACTGAAACGAATTGCTCCTTGATCTGTTCGAGGTGTTTGCGTTCGGTAACATCCGATTCGATCGCCATGAATCCCTGGAGCTCACCATCATCGGTGAAAAGAGGGTCGCAGTTAATGTGAATCCAGTAAGGCCGCCCGCTCTTGTGATAATTGATCAGCTCCACCTCGAAGGAGCGCTGCTCTGTTATGGCGTTGTTCATGGTACGCAGGGTCTGCGGATCGCTGTCCTTGCCTTGCAGGAGTTGGCCGGGTTTTTTTCCGCGAACCTCTTCGATTGTATAACCTGATATACGGGTGAATCCCTCGTTCAGCCATTCAATG
>PWQG01000317.1 GCA_003556835.1 Gammaproteobacteria bacterium | reverse complement strand
ATCCGCCCTCCCTGCCCCTGGCCGCCCGTCTGCGGGAAATGCCGTTCCGTGTGGAACGTTTGAAAACGGGCACTCCGCCGCGCATCGACGCACGCAGCGTGGATTTCTCCCTGATGCAGGAGCAGCATGGTGACACGCCGCTGCCGGTGATGTCCTATCTGGGCCGCGTTGAGGACCACCCCCGGCAGATTCCCTGTTTCATTACCCAGACCAATGCGGCCTGTCACGACATCATCCGTTCCGGACTGGATCGCTCGCCCATGTATACCGGCGTGATTGAGGGTCTGGGTCCGCGTTATTGCCCGTCCATCGAGGACAAGGTGATGCGTTTTGCGGACAAGGATTCACATCAGATTTTTGTGGAGCCCGAAGGCCTGGACACCAATGAACTGTATCCCAATGGCATTTCCACGAGTCTGCCTTTCGATGTGCAGCTGGACATGGTGCGACAGATTAGTGGTTTTGAAAACGCCCATATCACCCGCCCGGGTTATGCCATCGAATACGATTTCTTTGACCCACGGGATTTGAAGTACTCGCTGGAAACGCGCTTTGTGGAAGGCCTGTATTTTGCCGGCCAGATCAATGGCACGACCGGCTACGAGGAAGCTGGGGCCCAGGGTCTGCTGGCGGGCCTCAATGCGGCCCTGGCCGTGCAGGAGAAGGACGCCTGGTGCCCGCGGCGCGATGAGGCCTACATCGGTGTGCTGGTGGATGACCTGATCAGCCTGGGAACCAATGAGCCGTATCGCATGTTCACCAGCCGGGCCGAATACCGCCTGCTGCTGCGCGAGGATAACGCGGATCTGCGTCTGACCACCAAAGGCCGGGAAATCGGTCTGGTCGATGACCGGCGTTGGGAGGCCTTCTCGCAGAAACAGGAACAGGTGGCCGCGGAGAAACAGCGCCTGCGTTCGCGCTGGATCCAGCCTGCGTCTGAAGAGGCTGCCCGCATCAACAAATTGCTGGAAAAGCCGCTGTCCCGCGAATACAGCATGGCCGATCTGCTGGCCCGCCCTGAACTGGACTACCGGCGACTCAATGAGGCGGTGCATGGCACTGCCGACATCAGCATTGATCCCCAGGCGGCACAGCAGGTCGAGATACAGATCAAGTATCAAGGCTATATCGACCGTCAGGAAGAGGACATCCGCAAGCTCAAGCGCCATGAAAACACGCCGTTGCCCGCCGATATCGATTATCAGCGTATGGATGGCCTGTCCAACGAACTCAAGCAGAAGCTGGAACAGGCGCGGCCGGAAACCATCGCCCGCGCCGCGCGCATCCCGGGGATCACACCTGCCGCAGTCTCCCTTTTGCTGATTCATCTGAAGAAACAGCAGGCCGGTCGTGATCACCGTGAAAGTGCCTGAGGCAAGCGGAATCCGGCATGCAGGATAGTAAAACCATGGCCGCGCAGCACTTACGCTCCGGTCTGCAGGCCATGGATATCAGACTGGATGAGACGCAGCAGCAGCAACTGCTGACCTATCTCGAATTATTGCGTAAATGGAACCGTGCCTATAATCTCACGGCAGTGCGCGAGCCATTGGAGATGGTTTCCCGGCATCTGCTGGACAGCCTGGCGGTTCTGCCCCGGGTGGCCGAGCTGGCGCAGCCCGGACGGCCTGTGCTCGATGTTGGCACTGGTCCGGGACTGCCCGGCATCCCCCTGGCAATCGCACTGCCGGAGCAGCCCTTTGTCCTGCTCGACAGCAATGGGAAGAAGACCCGATTTCTGTTCCAGGTGCAGTTGGCGATGAAACTCGATACCATCCGGATAGCGCAGGCGCGGATCGAGACCTTCCGGATGGAGACCGCACCGTCTTTGATCATCAGCCGCGCTTTTGCCTCGCTGCAACAATTCGTCGAGCAGACCCGGCCATTGTGGTCATCCGATCCGGAACTGCGATTGCTGGCCATGAAGGGTGAATACCCGGCCGATGAACTGGCTGCATTGCCCGTGGGTTGGCAGGTGGCCGCGCAGACACGCCTGGAGGTTCCGCAGCTGGATGCCGAACGGCATCTGATCGAACTGGTGCGGAACGGACAATAACGATCGACAGGACGGAGAGCCTGAACCGTGACCAGAATACTGGCAATAGCCAACCAGAAAGGTGGTGTGGGCAAGACCACGACTTCGGTCAACCTGGCCGCATCACTCAGTGCCACAAAGCGCAGCGTCCTGCTGGTGGACATGGATCCCCAGGGCAATGCCACCATGGGCGCCGGCATCGACAAAAATGAAGTCGAGCATTCGATTTATGATCTGTTGATCGGGGATCGTGACTTTGACGATGTTGTGCTTGATGCGCCCGAGTCGGGTTTCGGGGTGCTTCCCGCCAATGGTGACCTGGTGGCCGCTGAAATTGAACTGCTTGAGCTGCCCGACCGGGAAAGCCGTCTGCGCAACATATTGCGTGACATCGATGGGCGTTATGATTTTGTAGTTGTGGATTGCCCACCTTCGCTGAACATGCTGACTCTCAATGCGTTGGTGGCGGCAGAGGGTGTTATCATCCCCATGCAATGCGAATATTACGCCCTGGAGGGATTGTCGGCATTGATGGACACCATTTCCGCCATCAGCGAGACACACAACCCCGGGCTGCAGGTCGAGGGCATACTGCGCACCATGTATGATCCACGCGCCAAACTGACCACGGAAGTCTCGCATCAGCTGTTCGAGCATTTTGGCGATCGTGTCTACCGCACGGTGGTGCCGCGCAACATCCGTCTGGCCGAGGCCCCGAGTTATGGACTACCGGTGTTGGCTTATGACCGTCATTCGCGTGGCGCAATCGCCTACCTCGCCCTGGCCGGGGAAATGTTACGCCGTCAGGAACAACAACAGGAAGCAGCGGCAGCGTCCGTGTAGTCAGCCGATTCAGGAGCGAAGAACAGGCATGTCAGGAAAGAAGAAACTGGGACGGGGACTGGATAAACTGCTGAGTGGTTCCAATCGGGCGGCCGCGCCGGAAAGCGCACCGCTTACGCCGCCGTCGCCGCAAGAACAGGCTTCCAGCACAAAGAACCTTGAACCCGCCGATGGTGACCTGCGTTATCTACCCGTGGAATGGGTGCATCGGGGCAAGTATCAGCCGCGGACCGACATGCACGAGGACGCCCTGCAGGAGCTGGCCGAGTCCATCCGCTCCCAGGGGGTGATGCAACCCATCGTGGTGCGTCCGATGGGTGCGGAAAAATTCGAGATCATTGCCGGTGAGCGACGCTGGCGTGCCACGCAGATTGCCGGCCTGGACACCATTCCCGCCATCATCAAGACGGTCAGTGATGAATCGGCCGTTGCCATGGCGTTGATCGAAAACATCCAGCGCGAAAATCTCAACCCCATCGAAGAGGCCATGGCCCTGAAACGCCTGCAGGACGAATTCGAGCTGACCCAGCAGGAAGTGGCCAATGCGGTGGGCAAGTCGCGGGCGACCGTCACCAATCTGCTGCGCCTGATGAGCCTCAATCCGGATGTACGCAAGATGCTTGAACATGGCGACCTGGAGATGGGCCATGCCCGGGCCCTGCTGTCCCTGAGCGATGACGAACAGAGTGACACAGCCAAGATTGTGGTCGGCAAGGGCATGTCCGTGCGCCAGACCGAGGCCCTGGTTCGTAAAATCCAGTCTGGCGTGCCCAGCAAGCCGGAACCGGAGCGCAAGGACCCCGATATCCGTCATCTCGAGGAAGATCTCTCGCAACGTCTCGGTGGCCAGGTGCAGATACGCCACTCGGCACGGGGCAAGGGCAAGCTCACCATTACCTACAACAGCCTGGATGAGCTCGATGGCATTCTCGGCCACATCAAATAGAGAAGCGGTTGATAACGGGGAGCAAAATCCCTATAATGCCGCCTGCTTTCAGCGCTAAGGGGAGCCAACCGGAAAGCGTTCAAGAAAACACGCAGCCATATGTCAAGTATCCAAGCTCCTCCCGTTACCCAGGCGATTGCCCTCCAGTTAGCGGTTCTGACTGTTTCGAGTGCCATGGTTCTCCTGTTTTCGGGATGGATGAATGCGTATTCCCTGCTACTTGGCGGTTTGATTTCTGCGCTACCGAATGCCTGGTTCACGCGCCGGTTTTTCCGGCACAGGGGAGCCAGCAAGACCCGCCAGATCATGCGGGACTTTTATACCGGCAAGTTCGTGTCGCTGGTCATGACAGGTGCAGGATTCATCCTCGCCTTTTTGTACGTTGAACCATTGAATACTCTGGTGTTTTTTGCCGGATTTATTTTGACGCACATTGTTGGTCTGCTGCTGCTGGCAAGGTTGCAGGCGACCGGCACTAACCAACAAACAACTCGACGATCTCAGAACTGACCTATGGCAGACGCAAACGAACCTCTATACGAAAACGCCAGCGAGTACATCAGACACCACCTGGGTTTTTTAACCTATGGCAAGAAACCTGATGGCAGCTGGGGTTTTGCGGAAACCCAGACGCAAGCTGCTGAAATGGGCTTCTGGTCTATCCACGTCGATTCCATGATCATGTCCCTGCTTTTGGGCTGTATCTTCCTTGGTTTCTTCCTTTATGTGGTTCGGCGTGCGACATCCGGTATTCCCGGCCCGATGCAGAACGCCGCCGAATACCTCATCGAAATGGTGCAGACCAACGTCAAGAACACGTTTTTTGCCAAGAACGAGTTGATTGGTCCGCTTGCGTTGACGATCTTCTGCTGGATTTTCCTGATGAACCTGATGGATCTGGTGCCGGTGGACTGGATTCCGATGTTTGCTGCCTGGGTGGCGCAGGACCCGAATCTCTATTTCAAGGCTGTGCCGACCACAGACCTGAACATCACATTGGGCTTCTCCCTCAGCGTGTTCTTCCTGATGATCTTCTACAGCATCAAGATCAAGGGCTTGGGTGGATTTCTCGGCGAGTTCGCCTTCCACCCCTTCGGCAAATGGGCCGTGCCCTTCAACGTGCTTCTGGAATTGCCGGGTTTCCTGGCGAAACCGGTATCACTGGCTCTGCGACTTTACGGCAACCTGTTTGCCGGGGAGACCATCTTCCTGGTGATTGCGATTGTCGGTTACGTCCAGTTGCCATTGCACTTCGCGTGGGCGGTGTTCCATATCCTGATCATTACGCTGCAGGCGTATCTGTTCATGATTCTGACCATCGTGTACCTGAACCAGGCACACCAGAAACCGGACGAAGCTCATTAACCCTAAACCCTGAACTCAAACTGCTCAAAACCTGTAAAACTTGGAGATAAACATGGAATTAATTCAGGCTCTTTCTTTGATTTCCGCAGCGATCATCTTCGGCATCTGTGGTGCCGGTACTGCGGTAGCGTTCGGTAACCTCGGTGGCAAGCTCATCGAAAGCTCTGCCCGTCAGCCCGAGCTGGCACCAAAACTCCAGACCCAGTTCTTCCTGGTTGCTGCGTTCGTCGACGTGATCTCCATTATCGGTGTGGGCATGTCCTTCCTGTTCATCTTTGCCAACCCGTTCGTATAAGCAGCGCACCGGCGAGTCTGTATAGCAGATTGAGCACCAAAGCGGCGCACATACGCAGAGGTAGATTATGAACTTGAATGCAACCATTATCGGCCAGTCGTTTGCATTTTTTATTTTCGTGCTGTTTTGCATGAAATACGTATGGCCTCCGGTGACCGCGATCCTGGAGGAACGACGCAAGAAAATTGCCGACGGGCTGCTGGCTGCTGATCGGGCCAAGGCGGATCTCGACCTGGCCCAGAACAAGGCGGCCGACGAGCTTCGCGAAGCGAAGAAGAAGAGCGCCGAAATCATCGAGATGGCCAACAAGCGTGCCGGCCAGATTGTTGATGAAGCCAAGGACAAAGCCAGGGACGAGGGCAAACGGCTCATTGCCGGTGCTCAGTCCGAGATCGAGATGGAAACCCAGCGCGCACGTGAAGAGCTGCGTGCCCAGGTGGCGGCACT
>PWQG01000473.1 GCA_003556835.1 Gammaproteobacteria bacterium | reverse complement strand
TCGAGAGCCTGTACGGTTCTCCGGCATGGGTGGTCGTCTTTGATTTGGCACTCAGCAAAGAGTGACCGGGCAGCCCTCTACCAGCCAGGGCTCCTTTCAGCGGACAATGGTATCTCGCGATACCCCGCAACACTACACTGCGCGTGGCCCACTAGCCCTTGACATTGACGATCTGACGAAGACGATGAACCACTTCGATCAGATCGTCCTGGGCGGCCATGACTGCGGAAATATCCTTGTAGGCAGCCGGCGATTCGTCCAGCACTTCGGCATCCAGGCGCGCCTCGATGCCGGTCATCGCCTCGGCATGCTGCTGGAGGGTTATGGACTTCCTTGCCTGGTTCCTCGACATGGCTCGCCCGGCACCGTGGGAGCAGCTGCAGAATGATTCCTTGTTGCCCTTGCCCCGGACGATGAAACTTCCGGTTCCCATGCTGCCCGGAATGATGCCCAGATCGCCCGTGCGCGCCCGAACAGCACCCTTGCGGGTGACCCAGACATTGGCATCGAAATGATTTTCCTTCTCCACATAATTGTGATGACAGTTGACGGCGATGTCGCTGAGCTCGAAATCCGCCAAAAGGGGCCGGATCGCCTCGACGGTAGCCTCCATCATGGCCTGTCGGTTCTCGATGGCATAATCCTGCGCCCACCCGACTGCTTCGATGTAATCGTCAAAGTGCTCCGTTTGCTCAACGAAATATGCCAGATCCCGATCGGGCAGGAATTCATTGATGAAATAGCGTTCCATTTCACGCTTGGCCAGCTCGATAAAGTAGGTCCCGATCCGGTTGCCCGGCCCACGCGAGCCGGAATGGAGCATCAACCAGACGAAATCCTGTTCGTCCAGACACACTTCGATGAAATGGTTGCCAGTTCCCAGCGTGCCGATGTGATTTTCACGATTGAACGACGCGGCGCCGGGATGCTTCTCGACGATTGCCTCATGGCGTTCCTGCAGACGCCGCCAGCGCTGAGCATGCGCCTCCGGCAGATTGTCGCCCCAGGAACCCTTGTCATTCTTTCGTCCGTGGTCAGTGCGGCCATGCGGAACCGCGGCCTCGATCGCAGAACGCACACGCCCCAGAGAGTCGGGCAATTGATGTGCCTGCAGCGTCGTCTGCACCGCCATCATTCCACAACCGATATCCACCCCCACGGCGGCCGGCACAATGGCGCCCCGCGTCGCAATAACCGACCCCACGGTCGCGCCCATCCCCCAGTGCACATCCGGCATGGCGGCCACATGGCGATGAATGAACGGCAACTGGCTGATATTGCGCAATTGCTGAAGCGCCTGCTCTTCCACTTGCACACCTTGTGTCCAGGTCTTGATGGGAACACGCCCACCCTCATGATATTGATAGCTCATTGTCATCTCTCCAATATTGAATATTCGACTCGGGCCGAACCTTGAGCCTTGGCCAACGTAATCATTTTTCTTGGCTCTTGCATCTTCCAGCGCGCCTCGGCGATCATGGCCAAACCGACCGGCAGTCGTCAATGGCGAGCAGCAGCTCCGCTTTCAGTTCCGGGTCCGCATCACCCAGCGATTCGGCCAGTTGGCATGACTCGACAAGGTAGCGCTGTGTGAATCCGTCAGCCACATGGCGTGATTCACGCACGTTGTCGATGCGATCAAGCAACTTGATAATCTTCGCTTCTCGCGAGATACCTTCAAGCCGGGTGAGTTCATTCTGGAACCGCTCACGGCGGTCGGATACATCCGGTTGCTTCAGTTTGGTCAATTCGCGCACCAGTTGCGCCACCTCGGTGCCAAATTCCCGTTCGATCAGCGCATGGCTGACCGCCGTGTCTTCCACGGTATCATGCAGCAGCGCGGCGGCAACGGTAACCGACGTACCGATTTCATGTGCGGCGACCGCGCGGGCCACTCTGAAGGGATGATGCGAGTAGGGCGAGCCGCGATACTTGCGACGCTGGCCGCGATGAGCGCGACGCGCAAAGTGGCCAGCTTTTTTGATCAGGGGATTGATGCCTTTCATGCGCCTAAGCTCCTGTCGATTGGCACTCGTCCAGCGACAACTAGCCCTGGATAATCCGACCTGAGTCGTCGTCGATGGCTGACTGCCCCGCCGATTGGCGACAGCCTCTCATCATAGACTCCAGCCAGCGTCTCACCGCCCTGTGGGCCTCCCGAGACACCGCCCGGTTTCGAAAGCCCTTGACCTGACCGATCTTCCAGCCAGTGTCGGACCGGGCCAACTCCACGGTGGCCCTTTCCGGTTCAAGCAGCCGGTAGATATAGGTATTCTTCTCGACCGCGATAGCGCGGCCGTAGGCCACAATGCAATGTTTCTGCACCGCGCCCTCCTCACGAAGCATTGTTGCATCCGTGATCGGCACAATGGCCCGGTTTCCCGGAACAGGCGGTACCGGAAAGGGCATGTTCTCAAGGGATGAACAGAGCGAATCATTTTCATCACCAATGTTCTCCAGCATTTCGTCAAGAGTTCTTTCAATAATATCCAGCGTCCAGATCCGCGGCGGTCGAATGTCCGATTCAGCGCACATCCGATCAAAGTCCTTGAGCACCCAGGCAAGATGGGGTCTCCGATCCTGTCTCTTTTTTCCGGAAAGTCTCTTGAGCACATCGAATCCCGTTCGTTCTCTCAGCGCCGGGTCCGTAACGATGCGCAGGACCGATGCGTTGATTCGATCCAGATGACAGAGCGTCTTGACCACCGGCAGCTCACCACAGGCATCGCGCAGGTAGAGCAGCCGCGGAATTCTGCAACTGACAGGCACAACCCGCGCCAGAATGCGGCGGACGGCCTCGGAGTTCGGAAAATCCAGCCAGGCCAGGATGTCGCGTTGCTTGCGCCCACGCCGAAGCAGTGCGCGGATCGAGCGCATCGGCTGGGTAACCGGTGACTGCCGGAACACCCAGCTCGAAGCCAGCGCATAGGCAAGCGCAGGATTGGTTCTGATCAAATCATGCGCGGCGGAACCGCAGCAGGCCAGCATCGACAACAGGTGCCAGTGTCGATCAGGAAATGTCGATATGGATCGACGGATGTCTGACGGAATATGCCTGGCCCAGAAGAGGAAGTTCAGATGGTCTTCGCGACGCCGGCGGTCCAAGGCAATAGCCTCCGCACCCCTGACCGACGCAGGCATGGGACCCTGTAATCTCTTCACCTGCCTGGATATCAGGCGATCAATATCACTGCCCGGGAGTCGGACAAACGGCCGAACATGCCGCCAGGCTCGATCGTTCGGCCCCTTGATCCAGCCACGGGGCGTCGGCCACGGCGACAGCACTTCGGTGGTGCCACCACCGAAGCGTATCAGCTTGCCGGATTCAGCTTTGTATCTGGAAGGCATTTCTCGATACTCCGGGCCAACGATCTTCAACAACAGTCCAATGTGGACTACTCCTCGTCTTAACCGCTCCAAGAAGTGTGCCAATGTCGTGGAAAGCTCCAATCTGCAAACATCACCTAAGGATGCATCCCACCAAGTCGATTTCGCCACTTACGGATTTGATAGTGATGATCTCGGCGCTAGTCGAGGTCAGAGCTTTGAAATCAGCGCTATGGAGAGGATCCAATCAAAAGGCACGCAAATTGCTTGAAGGTCATCAGAAGCCATCAAGACAGGAGCAGGCTCGTGAACCGTGAGTTTTTTGTTCGATTCGCCAGGAATGCAGCCATTTCATTCTGCCTGGCCTTACTCGGCACCATAATCCTGTCCGTCGTGTTTGATCGTGAGGAACAACACCCCGACCAGAAGATGGATGATAGAGTCGAGCTGGTCCAGCAAGGAATCGAAGAATAGTTGTACCAGAGGCCCGCAATCGCCCACGGGCTGTTTGGTGACGGTATCATTGCGCTTTTTCTTGTGTGGACTGGAGACAAGCCCACCACCAGTGATCAAAAGACGCTGTTCAGCACCTGGCGGCAGCGCCGTTGTACCGTCTCTGTGAAGCGCTCCAATAACGTTGAATGCCCATGCTGCTCGACAAAGTTGGCCGCTACTCGCTGGGCTAGGTGGGGCAGACTTTCGGCCAACTCAGCCAGCCGCATCATGGTTGGCCTTTGCGGGATACGGAGGACATCGGCAAATGCTTGCCAGGCTTGCCGGGTAATGCGCTCAGGCGTGTAGGCACTGCCGACCGCCAGGGCCATGTCACGCGACCAGGAGCCCGGGCTCAGTCGGTTGAGAAACTCGATAGCGACCAGGTCGTAAAAAGGCGCCAGCTCAGGCGCCGACTGCCGATGAGGATAAAAAACGGCCAGATTCTTGGCATGACCGTCCCAGTTCCCAACCAGGCAGTTGAAAATTTGCCAGTCGCGCAGACGATTGATTGTGGGCACGGGGCTTCCGGCATGACGGCGCAGCAGTTCCGCCAGTGTCGCCAGCGAAGGACCCCCCTCGCGCTGGTACTTGAGAATACTGGGCAGGCCCATGGCCTGTAGCAGGTCTTCTTGGTGCAGTCGCACGACCCCGCCACCGGAGTCGGTCATTCTGTCGAAGCGACGAATCCTGAGCATCGGGACCTGGTCTTCGAGCGTGACGAATTCAACCTCCACCACCGGCAGCCCGATGGCCTCAGCGAGCCGATTGGCCAGGAACTCGGCCATGCAGACACGCGGCACGGTTTCGAACTTGAGAATATGAGTCGATGGATGCTGCCGCCCAGACAACCAGTAATGCTTGCCATCAAACACCACGGGCTGTTTTTCATGGGCGCCAGCCAGTGAAAAGCGCTGGGGATGATCAGGCAGTACCGAGACGTTGCGCCCCCCGGATCGTGCCAGCGTCAGGAGAGATTGACCATCCAGCACGGTCGGCTGCTCGGTGCCATCTCCCTCGGCGTCATCCTCGGAGACAATGCTCAGCGCGCCGGCACAATCACCGCCAATGGCCAGGAGCAGCCCGAACACATCATCAGACGAAACGCCAACGCGCCGGGCAATGCGCTGTCGCACGGCGCCTTCGGGCAGAAGGCCCTCAAAGAAGCCCGCGGCCTCCTGGGGACTCTCTCCCTGCTCCATCGGCAGGCTGAGCGATACCGCAAAACCACCGCTCGCCAGCCAGTGCGCGTTGTAGCTGAAATACAGGCTGCCCGGCGGATTCTCACTGAGCGTGCCCACTGTATGGCGGGCATGGCAGACCGTGGCGCGGCGACCGGTCACCGACAGGTATCCGGTCGATCATCCAGACCAGCCAATGCGTCTCTGATTTGCCGATGGTGCGAACGCGGGATGAGCATCACTTCCAGACCCAGCGCCTGCGCTGCCCGCAGCGCCCCGCCCAGGGACGCGTTGGACTTGCCGCGCTCAAACTCCGACAGAAAACGCGTCGTCAAACCGGTCGCTGAGTACACCTCCTCCAGGGTCAAACCTTGCTGCCGGCGCATCGATCGGATCAGTTGACCGAAATCAGCAGGCGAGTGAACCGGACCACCGAAACGAGGCACAGACTTTTCTTTATTCGTAATATTTTCGGTCATGAGCAATCGAAAACACCTACTTTTACCTATTCGTAATTTATCGCCTTATTTCGCTTGGGTCAACCGGAAATTTCTTTGGGCGTAATCAAGGAAGGTCGGAAAACCGGAAGAATTAAATTCGGGCTGCGCCTGACAACTGGTTTCTTGCGAACGCAAAGGGAAAAAGGACAAAGTTCAAAGCGTTACGGACCTGGCCACACGGAAGCCTCTGTAGTTGGTGCGGTAGCCGCGATGCCTGAGGCCGCGGTAGGCGGAACGGACGCCCTCTCCGCCGTTGAACCAAGACCCGCCACGCACCATCATGCTAAGCAAATTCGCCAGTTCCTGCTCTGTGTCATCATTCGGAGCATCAACGTGGCTTTCGTTCAAGTAATCGACAACCCATTCTTGTACATTGCCATGCATCTCGTGCAAGTTGAACG
>PWQG01000368.1 GCA_003556835.1 Gammaproteobacteria bacterium | reverse complement strand
TGGGATGCTTGCTTGGCTGACGGAGGTTGTAGCCACAATCCTTCCGACGCCGGTTGGGGGCGCGAGAATCGTCCGGTGATGAACGTTAGTTGGGAAGATGCGCAGGAATATGTCACCTGGCTAAGCAACAAGACCGGCCACGACTACCGCCTGCCCTCGGAACCCGAATGGGAATATGCCACCCGCGCCGGCACCACGGGCAGATTCAATACCGGCGATTGCATCACCACCGACCAGGCCAATTTCTGGGGCACCAGCCCGGCGCAGGGCTGTCCAACCGGCATTGTTCGTAGTCAGACCCTGCCGGTGGGCAGCTTCGCGCCCAATGGCTTTGGCCTGTACGACACCCATGGCAACACCTGGGAGTGGGTGCAGGACTGTTGGAATGCGAGCTATAACGACGCCCCCATTAATGGCAGTGCCTGGATGACGGGTGATTGCAGCCGTGCCGTGCTTCGCGGCGGCTCCTGGGTCAACGGTGGCAGGAGCGTTCGTTCGGCCACCCGCGACAGGCTCACCCGCGGCGATCGCCTCGACTTCAACCTCAACGGCTTCCGTGTCGCCAGGTCCGTAGAACTTTGATCTTTATGCTTTTACCCTTTGCGTCCGGCGTCAGCCGGACAGGGGGTATGGGGGCGAAGCCCCCATCGACTTTTTTGCCGTGCGCGGCCGGATACCAATTTATCCACCCCGCCTCTCAACTCTTTACAAAACGCCCATTTTGTAAAGAGTTCGGCGGCTGAAATGGTATTCCGAGCCGATTTCTCGCCACTCTCTGGGAGCTCGCCGAGTAACGGCCCCACACTCGCTGAGTTCGACCTCCGGGGCGCGAGCCTCTACAACTCCAGCTTGCGTGCATATAGCTTCCCGGCGCCCGCCCCACAGTCCCGGTCGCCGTTAGTTGGCGGACGCTCCAAGGAAGGGGCTTTGGCCCTAAAGGCACTCGACCACACGCCAGATCAAATCACGGAACGAATGGCATTGTCGCCTTCCACCCGAATCATCCAGTAGCAGCTCGCCCGAATTATCAGCCTTCCAACGCCATCCGCAACCGCTTCTTTGGCGCATCGAATCGAACTGAGTGACTATCAAATCGCTTCGGGTCGAAGGGCCAGTTGTCGGGTCTTGCGCCACGCAGCCAGCTGACAAGCTCCTCGTACTCCTCGTCCTGCTCATCTTTGATGACTTCCAGCAACCGCTGATAGCCCCAGACACCGCCACAATCCTCCGGCGGGCATGCCCCGGCACCGTCTATGCAGGCGGGATAACGGCGCTCGGGCTCAGCAAGGACCAGGCCGACCAGCATGACCTCATGCGTCCAGCTGTCACCAAAGTCATAGAGGTATTCCATCGTATCGCCAGGTTTCTGGAAGAACTGTGCCAAGGCGACCTGCCAGCCCGGCAGGACCTCGTCCAGCATTTCCTCATCATGGGGCAAGCCGACCGGCTTGCGCAGCCTGGATTTTGGCCGGATGGCGCGGAACTCATGCAGATGACAATCCAGCCAGCCCATGCTGTCCTGGATGGCGACATGCAAGTCCCAGAACGTGTAATTCTCTGGCACATCGATCAGGCGCCAGATGGGGACAGGAGACTCTGCGAGCTCAATCCGGAAGCGGAACACGGTTTTCGCGGATGAAGATCGACGCTGATTGGCCATGATGCGGTTCCCGACGACGGATCGAAGTTGGCTCTAGATTAGCAATATTCAGGCACTTTGGTGCTTGGCGGAGTCGACCCGGAACCTCGAATGCGGCCTGAAAACATCTAGCATCAGACGATCGTGTGCGGTCTGAATTTGCCGACATTCGCTTGACCTGTCTACAGCTTCACAGTTTAGGATGCCGACTGTCTTGGAGCTTCAATCTCAGGGAGCGGAACAATGGTCACCATTTCAGAACTTGCTGGAAGCGTGGGACTCTCGCGCTCGACGCTGCTGTACTACGAGAAACTTGGACTCCTAAAGGGACACCGTCAGTCCAATGGCTACCGGCTCTACAACGACGCCCACCGGCAACGCTTGATCCTTCTGCAGCAGTTGCAGGCCAGCGGACTCAGCCTGAAGGAGTGCCAGGCATGTCTTGACGGCAAGATTGACCGTGAGATATTGAGCCAGCGCCTTGAGACTCTGCGATTGGAGCTTGATGAGAAAACGAAATCAATGAATCTCCTTGCCGCGCTTCTCGGCCAGGGGACTTTGAAGGAGTGGCATGAGCATGTCGAACGACAGGCGCCTGATGTGCATCGCCAGTGGCTGATCAACCAGGGTTTCTCCGGTGACGAAGCATCCCGAATCGCGCTGCTGTCGAAAGACATGAATGATCATGACCTCTACATGAAGGGCTTCATGCAGGTCTTCTCCGGACTTGAGTGCTGGGGCCCTGGCTCGCTGAAAGTGACCGAGCAAGTCATTGCCTCGCTCCCGATCAAGCCCCAGAGCATCCTGGAGGTGGGTTGTGGTAACGGTATCGCGACAATGTTGCTTGCTCAGCACTCCAGCGCCCGAGTGACTGCCCTGGACACTGACGAGAGCGCCCTGGCTCGCGTGCGTGGACGAGCGATTGCAGCCGGCGTGACTGATCGCATTGACACGCTCTGTCTTGACATGGCCAGACTCTCGGAGGTGGAGAGTGTATTCGACGCCATCTGGGCAGAAGGCAGTGCCTACATTATCGGCGTCAAGCGGGCCCTCAGTTCATGGCGCCCACTGCTCAGGCCGGGCGGTTGTCTGGTGTTGTCCGACATGGTTTGGCGGGCCAGTCAGCCGAGTGAAGACGTGCAGACATTCTGGGCCTCGGAGTACCCTGCTATGGCCACCGTGGAGAAACGCCTGAAGCAAGCTGAGCGTGCCGGCTACACGGTGCATTCGCATCTCGACATGGGGCAGGCGGCGCTGGACACCTATTATCTGCCACTGGCAGCTCGGCTCAAGCAGGTGCAGGAGCTGATTACAGAGAAGCGTGTGGTCGAAGACCTGCAAAGGGAACTGGACGTCTACCAGCAGGGCAAGGGCCAGTTTGGCTATGAGATGTTCGTTCTGATTCGCGACTGAATCGCATCCGAGCCTGCACTTCAATAGGTCCTGGCGGGCGGACTGGGGCACCCGCCAGAACCCTCAACCGATCCTAAAACCCAAGCCTCTTGAAGCTGCGCATCGCCGCATCTTCCAGATCGGCAATCTTGGCTTTGGCAGCCTCGCGCAGGTCATGGACCGCAGTTTGCTGGTCACTGGCCTTGGACTGCGCCAACTCAACGACAGCCTCGCGCAACTCCTCAACAGCGGCCATCAAACGCGCCATGCTGTCAGAACCGCCTGCCCTGCTGGCAGCGGCCTTTTTCTTACTGCGCTTCTTTTTGCTTGCCTTCTTCTTGCCGGCTTTCTTGCGCGTGGCTTTTTTGCCAAGACCAGGCTCGGCCACAGCGCTTCTGGATACTGTTTTCTTACTTGCCTTCTTTTTGCCGGACTTCTTCTTGCCAGCTTTCTTCTTGCCAGCTTTCTTCTTGCTGGCTTTTTTCTTGGATGCCTTTTTCTTGCCCGCTTTCTTTTTGCTGGCTTTCTTCTTGCCAACATTCTTTGAGCCCTTCGGGCGGCCGGGCTTGCTGGGCTCGGCATCAGCCATAGTCGCCGAAGCTTCGTCAGGGGCCTGCTGGTCGAGGCGCGTGTCTTCGTTGGATTGCATCATCAACTCTCTGGATTAGTAAGGGGGCTTATTTTTTCGCCAACCCTATTATGTTAGCAAAGCTTCACGCAGCTTCACCATGGCCAAGGTGTCTTGTGCACAGTAGGCGCGCAGCGCATCGAAGAGATGATCCCGGATAGCATCGTCCCTTTCCATGATCGCGCGCTCATACTCAATGACCGCACTCATCCCGCCGGTGATATCCAGCTCTGACCACCCTTCCCTCGGCAGCAATGCTGGCAGTACCGACTTGATTGAGAAACTCCCCCGAAAGTCAGGGTGATAGTAGTGCTGCTGAATGATCGGCAGCAGGTCCCACAAGCGAGCCGCAACTGCTTGTAGGGCTAACTCGTGATCTGAAAACTGAGAGGCCAGTTCTTGGAGGACTCGGCGCTCATAGCCTGAGTAGACGATGATGCTGCCGGATTCACCAATGACTGAGAGCAGGGCCTCGATCAGCTCCGGGCGCGGATCGGTCGTCTCCTCATGCAGGAACTCATGGTGCTCGGGCGCCCCGCCGGGTTCATGCTGGATGTGCAGGGAGTATTGAAACGGTATCGCCTGATACGGTCGGGTTCCCGCATAGCGGGGCAGCGCTGGCGACCAGGCCTCGAAGTCCAGATAGTAAAGCGGCCATTGGACTGCCTCCAGCTTCTCCCGGAGTTCGGGAGACTGCCACGGCTGGCCGGTTCGCACAGCCTCGCGGATACGGGACTGGATCTCAGTGAGCGGATAATCATCCGGTATGTCCGGAATGGTTTTGACCCCCAGAGCGCCCAATTTTTGTCGACCGGCCAGGCTTAGTCGGTAGAGGTCACTGATCGGGTGCTCCAGCTTCGGCAGGCCCGCGCTACAGTGGTCGTAGTAGGGGCAGTCGTATGGGCGAAAGCAGTGGTCACCGACCGAAATGTCGGGTGGGTCCTCCAGCGCCAGCACACCGTGCAGCCGCTCGACTTCCCGGGCCACCCAGTCCGCTTGCTCCTGGCAGTGCTCGGTCGCCTCATGAAACCGGAACAGCTGGGAGAGATCGTAGTCCCCGCCTGGGTATACGTAGGTGTTGTCAATCACCAGGATGCCGGCTTGCCGGACCGGGACACCCAACTGCTGCAGGACCCAGTACTGGACGGAGAGGTCCTGCAGGAACACCTCCTTCTCCGGTCGGGTCGAGCTTTTGACCTCGATCAGTTCCCAGCCATCGGGAACACGAGCCAGAATATCGACCCGGACATAGAGGTTGTGGGCCAGGAATGCGGCCTCATAGATGGCCGGCACGGCAGGATCATCCATCAGCTTTTGTGTTTTGGCGATGGCCGGCTGTCGCTGCCAGGGCTTGTAGCCGACCTCCACGCCACCCGGCCAGCGCTGCTGCGCAGTCTTCCCAACGGCGGAGCCCACATCAAAAATCGCCTGCTGCTGGACAGACGGCGGCGTTGCCAGGTCCCTTTGGTAGGCATCGTTCCAGAGCTTCAGCTCACACTGGAGACCGGACATGAAGCGGGATTTGCTCAAGGTTGGGGGCATCTGGGCTCCATCAGCGATGTTTGAACTTTTAGATACCGAAGTCCCCTGGCGAAACAATGAGCCGCATCTTCGGCACTCTGGATCCTTTCGCGCTCGGGACGGGGGTCTTCAGACCTACCGCTACCGTCATCAAGGGTGAAATATTGAGACAGCGCGAGACGCGCGGACTCCTTATATATATATGTCGGATAAGCCGGACTCCAACCAAGACCACAATCGCGTCCAGAATGAGTGCCCCAGCAGCATGTGATGAATGAAAGCGCTATCGGAGATGGCCAGATAGAACGGTGAATGATCTAGAACCCAGGGTACTTCTGCCAGAGCAGCGCATGCTGTTCATCATCCATGTTGGACTCATCGATGCCCCAGTCTTTGCAAGCGTAGAGATCATTGGCCAGTTCGGTGATGACATCATGTAGTTCCAGAGACTCCAGCCAGACCGTAGGAATGGATTTCACGCCATGCGTCGCACCGAGCAGGTTACCCGTGATCGCCCCGGTCGAGTCCGAGTCGCCATCATGGTTCACCGCCAGCAGCACACCATGCCTGAAGCCGCGGGCAACGAGCGCGCAGTAAATCGCGATGGCGAGCGCCTCTTCTGCCACCCACCCTCGCCCGAGCTGGGCGATGGCGTCGGCAGGCGGGATGTGGTCGGATCCGGCCAGCCGCTCGGCCAACTCGATACTGGCCAGCGTCTCTGCATGGTGATCCTTCTCCCGCAGAATCGCCTTGGCGGTGTCCAGCG
>PWQG01000217.1 GCA_003556835.1 Gammaproteobacteria bacterium | reverse complement strand
CTTGATGGAGTATCTTTTTACAGGGAAGCCGATAATACATCTTATAAGCTCTACCACAAAAGGGTACGGTGATTTTGGTGAGTCTATTGTTAAGGAGTACTACAAGGCGTTTGATCAGCAGTCGCTGGCTGATGTAGTTGAACAAGTTGTCTTGCGTGGTGAAGATTTCAAAAAAGAGAATAGGCTATCACTCATTGAATGGCCTGAGTCAAGGGCTGGTGAAAGGGTAATGTTATATCTTAAGGGTGAGGTTCTTGGTGCGAGATAAAAAATACTTCGAAGGCTGCGGGTTGCTTGTGGAGCGGTTGAGGTATGAGGCTGATTTAGCCTTAGAGAGGGGGCCTTATAGTGTAATCGATAAAACCACTCTTCCGCCAAGCAATGACCCTCAGGATTACTGGCATCCGGCCCCTTACTATTGGCCATTCCCCTTGCCAATTCCTGGCTTGCCTTATATTCCCCGAGATGGAAAGAGAGTGCCGGGAACTCGCCTTTATGAGCCTATGAGTGAGAGGTATGATCGGACTAGGCTACAGCGAATGTTCGATGATACTTTGGTTCTGACACTGGGGGGGCGTTTTTTTTCTGAGGAGCGATACTTACGTCATGCGGCGAAACTAGTCAAGACCTGGTTCCTTGATCAAAATACGGCAATGCGCCCAAATTTGCGTTATTCTCAAGTTAGGCGTGGTTGGAATAAAAATCAAGGCACAAGTTCTGGGTTGATTGAAACCAAAGATTTTTATTTCTTTCTTGATGCAGTTAAAATTCTAGAATCTCTTGGTGCGCTTTCCATTGGTCAGGTGAGAGAGTTTAAAGTTTGGCTTGGCGAGTTTTTGAATTGGCTGTTAACCAGTCCCCAGGGTGTGAAAGAGAGGCGTGCTAAAAACAATCATGGCACATACTACGACCTACAGGTTTCATCCGTCTCGGCATATCTCGGTGATGAAAGGCTTCTGAAAGAAATTTTCCATGATGCCCGGGGTCGCATTGTTTATCAGTTCTCCGCGAACGGGGAGCAGCCAGAAGAAATGAAACGGACCACCACTGCTCATTACTGCTGCTTCAACCTGCAGGGTTGGATTCACCTTGCCCAGCTAGGGGAGTCCTGTGGAGAAGATCTCTGGGGCTTCGAGGGGCCGCAGGGGCAGAGCATTCGTAAGGTCATGGAGTGGCTATTATCTTTCATCGGCAGGGAGTGGCCTTACCAACAGATCAATGAGTTTGATCGAGAGCGGTTCTTCCCTATCTACTACGCCTATCGTGACCGCTATGGGATGCCGGCTGATTTTGAGCATGTCGAAATACCCGAGAAAGAGGCCATCAAGCCTCTATTCTTCCCCCATGATGGTATTCGTCCGTTCTGGCAACTCCACTGATGCATTAGGTCGTAACTGTGACAATTACACTGTCTTCAGGCGGTACTGAATGATCTGGCTATATCGACTGGCTAGCCGCCAGCTATATTGGTCGGCAGCGGTGCTCAGAAAGTTTTTCAGGTTCGTGCCACTGCCCACACTGTCCGTAGTGGCGCTGACCCTGGTGAGCCAGTTTTCCAAGCTGCTAGCCTTCTTTTTGCCACTCAAGGTCATCATCCTGATCGGTTCCACCGGCATTCCGCGTTATTTCCCACCATCTTGGGCGGCCTACGATCGGGATGTGCTAGTCATCGCGCTGAGCCTGGCCACTCTGGTGTTCTATTGCACTTATCTGCTGGCGGAAAGGCTGTTGGAGGGAATGGCCGAGAAGGGTGCGGCGGGTATCGTGGTACGCAGTCGCAAGCTGGTGCTGTTTTCCAACCAGGATGAGGTGGCAAGCCAAGCCTACCGGAAACTTGCAGCGGGCCTGGCGACCGGTGTATTGACGGGGCTGCTCGGCGTGTTGTTCGCTGTCCTCTATCCCGCTTTCTTGAGCGTCATGGTGGCCTATGTGCTGGGTGTGTCGCTGGTGCTCTCCCTGGCCGCTCAACGGCAGCCAAAGTGGCGCACCAAGCTTCAGGAGAATGCCAACAGCCTGGTGGGGCTGCTCTCCGGGGCCGGCTTCCTGCTGCTATTCGCTTTTATGGTGCTGGACTTCCTGCTCTGGGAAGGCGTGGGCTTCATGGTGGCGATCATCAGCCTGCTGCTCTCTCGGCAGCTGCTGGGTAGGCTCGAAATCGTCATCAAGGATGCCCTCTGGCTGCACAGCAAGCGCCTGCAGATCAATGCCATCTTCTTCACAGGTCACCGGCTGGAGAAGGCGCCGGAGAACCCGCGGCACCGCAAGCTCTGGGAGCTGCTGACACTGGGTGAGCGGCCCGAGCCGCTGATGCCGCTGTTGGAGCGCCTCGGCGTGGAACCGCTGACGGCCGACAGCACGCTGAGTTGTCACTGGCGGCAGAGCGGGCTGACCGATATTCTCGCCTTTGATGTGGCACTGCGGGTGCCGGGCCGTGAGCCGCAGGCGTTGCTGCTCAAGGTCTTCGGCAGCCGTCACAGGAAGGCGGCCCTGAATGAGGCAGACCTTCTGGCATCTACGGCCGGGCGTGCCCTGCCGGCCCCCGAGTTACTGGGGGTGGAGCAGATGGATGGCTTCGACGTGCATCTGTTCCGCTTGCGGCCCGGCATGAGCGACGGGCGTGAAGGGTCCGTGAGGCGGTCAACCGAGCGGCTGGCCCGCTGCTGGCAGGTGGAGCCTGGCCGCCACCTGGTCGCCCGCTATCGTCGTTCGCACCCCTTCCTGCACCAGCGCTTGTCGTCACGCATGCTGCCGCGCCTGGCCGCTGTCGCCGCCGACCCTGCCCAGCGAGATGCCATCGATCAGCTGAGCCGCCGCTTCGATGCGCTGCTGGCCGAGCTGAACGCCTTGCCCTTGGCGGTGATCAACCCCGGGGTTCCGAGGGAGCTCACGCTTGTCGCGGATACCGGTGAGCTGCTGCTGGCCCATTGGGGAAGCTGGGCCCTGGAACCGATCGGTGCCGACTTTCCGATTGGCAAGGGGTGGGAGGGGCGGCTGAGGAGGGTGGTCGCCGTGGCTGCCGAGCAGCGCGAGGCCTTGCGAGCGGTTCCGCTGGAGCGCCTTCGTCTCTGCGCATGCTGCAGCGCCTTCGAAACCGCCTACAACAAGCAGAAGTATGCCGATGCCATCGCGCTGATTCCGGACATGCTGAGCTGTCTACCCCAGCCGGTACCGCTCATCGAGGAAGAAAGAGACCAAGCCGAAGCGCTGAGCAGCAAGGTGAAGAACCCATGAGTTTTCCTGGACGGCCGAGCGTTTCGGTGATCATTCCTACTTACCGCGATTGGGTAGGCCTGCAGCATTGTCTATTGGCACTGGCGCAGCAGCACTATCCGCCGGATGGCTTCGAGGTGTTGGCGGTGAACAATGCCCCAGATGAGGAGCCGCCAACCAGCCTGGTTTGGACCGGTCAGGTGCGCTTGCTGAGCGAGCCCAAGCCCGGTTCCTATGCGGCCCGCAATCGAGGCATCGGCGTAGCACGGGGCGGGGTACTCGTCTTTCTCGACGCCGACTGCCTGCCCGAACCCGATTGGTTAGGGGCAGCGCTGGCCTGCATGGAAAATCAGGGCGCTGATCTGGTTGCGGGGCACATCGCTCTGACCTATAAAAGTGCTCGCTTGACCCCCGCCGAGTGCTACGAGAAGGCCTTTGCCTTTCGCCAGGCCCGGAACGTGGAGCGGGGGGTGGCCGTGACCGCCAACCTGATTGTCAGACGCGAAGTCTTTGATGCCGTCGGTGTTTTCAACGAGCAGATGATGTCCGGCGGGGACTTCGAATGGACCCGGCGGGCCACTTCGGCGGGCTTCAAGCTCGTGTATTGCCCGGATGCAGTGGTGCGACATCCGGCACGCAATACCCTTGCCTCCCTGGCGCAGAAGGCGCGTCGTGTCTCGGCCGGCAGCATGGCACTGCATGGCGAGACTGGCGCGCTCCAGGGCAGTGGCCGGGTGCTAGGCAATCTCGGCAATGATCTTCGCGAGCTGCTGCAACGCTCTGATATGAGCTGGCGTGAGCGGAGCCTGGTTCTCGGGGTACTGATCTATCTGAAGGGGGTCAAGCTGCATCAACGCCTGGCAATGCGCTTCCGTCCCCGCGGGGCCAGGGAGCTTCCCCGATGAGGGTCCTTCTGGTGGCCTCTTTCGGCGGGCACTGGGTTCAACTTCAGCGGCTGGCTAAACTGTTGGAAGTCGACGATCAGGTCTTTGTCTCCACGGCCGATGGGCAGCACAGTGGCGCGACCTACTATCTCGACGACTTCAGTGTGCGTGAGCTGTGGCGTGGCGTTCGTCAGCTGCCCAAAGCTATCGGGATCGTCCGCCGCAGCCGGCCAGACCTGATCATCAGCACCGGCGCGGCGCCCGGGCTTCTGGTGCTCTTTGCCGGCTTCCTGCTGCGCAAAAAGACCCTCTGGGTCGACAGTATCGCCAACTGCCGGCGGCTTTCTCTTTCAGGGCATGCGGCCAGACTGTTTGCCACCGAGGTGCTGACCCAGTGGCCTGAGCTGGCCAACGGGCGCGTACGCTACCTGGGGAGGCTGCTGTGAGAATCCTCTTTGCCGCCGGTACCCAGTTTCCCTTTCCCCGCATGGATCAGGTGGTGCAGGGGGTGGCGGAGCAGCGCCCGGCCTGGACGCTGGTCTACCAGGCCGGGCCCGATGTGAACCTGTCCACTCTTGGCTCCTTACCGAACCTGCGTGCCCAGCCGCTCTTCAAGGCAGAAGAGTACCAGCAGATCTTTACCGAGGCAGCGCTGGTGGTAACCCATGCCGGCATGGGGAACATCCTGGCCTGCCTGGAGCAGGGGAAGCCGTTCTTGATGCTGCCGCGTCTGGCTCGGCTGGGTGAGCACCGTAACGATCATCAGGTCGATACCGCCGAGGCCATTGCGGGTATCTACGCGGTGCCATTTCACGAGGGGACTGACTCTCTGGTCAGCGCCATTCTGGCGTATGATATGGCCGCCGAACCGATCGTGATCGCCGGCGAGACCATTCACAGGCAGCGCCAAGACTTCGGGAAGAAGCTCAACGCGCTGATTCGCACCCTGTAGATAGAAGTATACGCATGGATAGAAGTTCCATTGGAATCAACGAGCGTTACCCGTCCCTGCTGATCGTCCCCATCGTGGACATCCTAGCCATCATTGCTGGGGCGCTGTTGGCCTACTGGTTTCGCTTCGATAGCTTCGAGCTGCATGAGCGCTACTGGCTGGCCACCGCCATCATGGCGCTGCTGGTGGTGCTGCTGAACGTGATGCAGGGGGGCTATGCCCGTTGGCGCATCACCCGCATTACCTCTCTCCTGCTCAAGCTCTGCCTAGTGTGGGCGGTAGTGGCGATCATTGCGGCCTCCCTCATCTTTTTTGCCCATGCCGCCGAACGCTTTTCGCGTCTGTGGGTAGGTGGGGCATTGCTGATCTCTTTCGGGGTCAGTGCCAGTGCCAGGGTGGCAGCGCAGCTGCTGCTCCGGCGCGCGCGGCGCTTCGGTCTCGCCCGACGCTCCGTTTTCCTGGTAGGGCCGGCCGAACAGCTGCTGCAGGTGGGGAAGGGGATGCGCAACGCGCCGGGGGAGGGCCACTCCATCGCCGGTGTCGAAAGAGTCTCTGGTGAGCTAACGGAGCAGGACCTCGACCGCCTGGCAAGCAGGGTTGAGCGTTCCGGGGCCCGCGAAGTGTGGATCTGTGTGCCCCTCGAGATGGGGGGGGTGGTACGTTCCATCTTCTATGTCTTGCGACACCATACCGTGGAGGTGCGCTTCATCCCGGATTTCCGCGGCATGCAGCTACTCAATCACCGCATGAGCGAAGTGGCGGGGCACCTGGCCGTGGATCTCAGCGTGACGCCGCTGGACGGCCTGGCGCGCATCGTCAAGCGCCTGGAGGACATGATTCTCGGCTCCCTGATCACCCTGCTGATCATTCCTGTGTGCCTGGCCATTGCCATTGCCATCAAGGTGACGTCGCCGGGGCCCGTGCTGTTCAAGCAGTACCGCACCGGGGCCAACGGCCGGCGGTTCAAGGTCTAGATCGG
>PWQG01000009.1 GCA_003556835.1 Gammaproteobacteria bacterium | reverse complement strand
CACCAAGTGAAGCTTTCATTCCGCTGGATTCGTACCATACACCTTTCATCAAGGTTGAAGGCTTCATCAATCCTTCTGCAGCATGCGCTTCATGACCCACATCAGAGAAGATCACAAAAGGGCGGAACGTAGACTCAATATGTTCGCAGTCTCTTGAGGGGTGCATGGTTTAGCCTGCTGGTTGAATGAACACAGCCCTATCTCACTCCAAGCGCCTGTAGTCGCTGATCTGTCGGTTGGCTGATGGCATTTTCTGGAAGTTCCCCCAATTTAACATCTGGAGGCAATCGCGTAACCTCCCGACCCCCATGAATTTCGCGAGACATTGTGGCATATTGTGCCCGCATCATACGTTTTATATGTAGCATTTGTTTTAATACAACACATGAGCTCCATTCCAGCAGATCATTACGGGAAAACCAAACACATGAGGACACCCTCGACCAACTGCCGCCTTGGCCTCATAGTCGCCGGTGCCTTGGCGCTCAGCGCCTGCCAGCCGCCGACTGACGATGACCAACATGCCCTGGACACGGACTGGCCCACCGGGCTGATCGCCCCCATAGAGGGTGCCACTTTCAGTATGGCCGAACCCCACTTGCCCGGCGCACGCCGCGAGTATCGCGACGGCACCCACCAAGGTTTCGACTTCCTTAATGGCCGGTCCGGCCGACCGCTGGTCGATGACGAGCCCATCGTGGCCATCGCCGCCGGCGAGATCGTCCGCATCGATCACGAATTCGAGGCACCCCGGCCGGCCAGGCAGGCCTATTTCAGCCAGATGGCCAACGAGCCCGGTTTTGTCGGAAAGTTTGCTCTGGACCAGCTCCGCGGACGGCAAGTCTGGATTCGTCATGAGGAGGGCCACGTTTCCCGATACGCTCACCTGTCAGAAGTCCACCCGGAGCTGAATCCCGGCGATGCCGTCGAACAGGGGCAGATCATCGGCCTGATGGGCAATACCGGCATCCCAGCCACCGACGACCAACCCGAACCCGCGCCCCACCTGCATTTTGAGCTGTGGTCACCCGACGGCAATAGCTATCTCGGTCAGGATCTCACGCCTCTGGATTCACACCGGGCAATTGCCACGCTTTTCTCCGAAGCGGCCCTGCCGCGATACGCCCGGCGCGTTGTCTCCCAGGTCGAGGCCGGTCAGGAGCCACCGGAGCAGTATCCGCCCGATCCGTTGCCGGATACCGGTTTTAATGTCGAGCCGCCCGACCAGGTCACTGCGGGAAACACGTTTGCCATTCCCATCGTCTGGGAAGCCGACGAGTTTGAGCCCGATGACTTCTTCGCTTTACTCAACGGTCAGCCAATCGGCATCATCGATGCCGGTGATGGCGTCTGGGCGCTTGGTGTTGCGGCCCTGGACAGCGTTGGGCAGGAACTTGAATTGGTAGTGGGCGCCACGGATCCCTATGGGCAGACCCTGATCGGCGGCCGTGAACTTGAAGTTGCCACCCCCTCGGAGCTGCCTGTTCCACGCGAAGTGCCGAGTGAAGTCTTTGCCCGACACACTGGAGAACACCGCGAGACCGAGACGCGCCGATTGCAACAGGTCGCCCTGCAATCACTGGCACAGATCCAGCCATACTGGCAGGAAGCCTTCCACGCTCCTGTGGACGGAGACGTCGTCAGCCATTTTGGCCAGCGAATCTTCCAGGGAATGCTCAGACCACAATACCCCAATCCCGGCCTGACGATCGAAACACAGGCCGATGCACCGGTGCTGGCCAGCAACAACGGCATCGTCGCACTAGCCGAGGCGCTGCCCATCCGCGGCAACACCGTAGCCGTCATCCACGGCGGTGGCGTGGTCTCGGTTTATGCCAACCTGGCAGAGATCATGGTTGAAGTCGGTGACGAACTCCCGCGAGGCCATCAACTGGGCACCGCGGGGACCAATGCAGAAACCGACATCCCCGAAACTCGATGGGAAATCCAGGTCGCCGGTACGCCGTCTGATCCGCTCGACTGGCTGGAGCGCGTTCTCCCCGGTCGTTAGGCGATCACTGCCGCAGTCGGTAGATTCTCGCTTCGGGAAACCGGTCCGTGATCAATTCGAACTGATCGCTGAACCGGACCGGTTCTCCCAGCAACATCTGCACCGCCAGCATGCCGTGAAGATCGGAATCCATCAGGATGCCTTCCCCTCGGTCGTTGTTGATCACTGCGTGAGCGCCCGCAGGATTCCGCCATTCGCGCTGGAAGTGCTCGCCGGCAGCAACGATGTCGATACTGGCCAGCGGCACCACGGCGTCGGCTGTGTGCAGCATTCCGCTCGCCTCATCCAGTTCCACCGGGGGCTGGATGCGGGCAATTCGGCCATGCCCCTGCTCACCGTCTGTCAGCCGCCAGCGCCCATAGTAATCAATCCACTGAGACTGCATCAGGGTCCGCCAGCTGACAACCAGGAACTCGTCAGCCGAGGGCCCAACTGTCCGATGATCGCTTTTGGCAAGTCCGTCGAGAAACGTCTGGACTTTTTTGGAAGGCTGATCGGTTAGCGAATCCAGCGGTCGTGCACCATAGCTGGCCTTCCGCCAATCGTCCTCTTCGGCCATTGTCCGATAGCGCTCACTGCCTGCAAAGCGCATGAATGCCGCAGCCCTCTCCGGCTCATTCGCACCAAAAACCTGGCCAAGCATGAAAATGCGCTGCCTAGAGGCATTTCCACCATCGGCCAATGTGGGCAGCCGGGAAAAATACTGGGCGCTGTAGCCAGCATCCCACCAGGTCCAGACCCGCCCCCGATCATGTTCAAACTCCGCCAACTGCGCAAGCGCTTGAGCGTGATCCTTTACCAGCATCGGCGCCGGCTCGGGCTCCAGCGCGTGCCAGCCGATCACGCCGGTGACCAGTATGGTTAACCCAACGTGCGCCGCCGCGCGGATCCACGACCTCACTTGCATTCGCGTCAGCAGCAGCGCAAGTCCCAGTCCCAACCCGAGCCCCAGAGCGGGGGCGGCATACATGGCAAACCGGTTGCCCAGCCAGTAGCTGCCCAACCCAAGACCCAACAGTGGCAGAAACGTGACCAATGCCGGCCAGCGCATCAAGGCCATCACGAATCCGGACAAACCGCCCAGCAAGAACACCCAATGCGTGCCAACGCGTTGTACCCATTCTCCCCAAGACGGCCGAACCGTCTCCTGAATGCTGTCGTCGACTCGGGGAAGTTGCCAGTCACTGATCGCTGCCGGCGGCACCCCCCTTCCCAGATACGCGCTGACGCGCTGGACAACCCCACTCAGGTAATCGGCCTGAAAAACCACAATCACCACGATCGTGACACCGCCCAGCAACACCAGTCCCGCAACGGTGCGATACTGCGGCCGCCAGACCATCAACCAGGCCAGCAGCGCGGCCAGCATGAGACCGAACCAACCGAAGTGCAAGGCCCACAACATGCCGACTCCGGCAACCGACGCCTCGGTGACCCCGCGTCTTCGATTGGCCATGAGCACCCAGGCAATGCCGGCCAGCGCGATCGCCAGCAAGACCGGATAGCCGCTGGGATAAACCACCAGCCCGGCCCAGGCCGTGGCGAACCCGCCCGCCAGCCAACCCGATTCATGCATGCCCAGGCCTCTCTCCTGCGCCCGGCAACGCACCAACGCCTCCATCGCCAGCGCCCAAACAACGGAAAAAGCCGTCGTTGCAGCCAGCGCGAAAAGGTCCGTATCGCCGTAGCCCAGCCGGGTGCGGGCCAAATACCCCAATGCTCCAGTCGCAAATACCCCGCCTGCGAGCCCGGACAGCGCGAATCCCCGCTGCCAGCACAGCCAGGCAACCATCGCGCCCGGGATGCCGGCCAGCAGGCACGGCAGCCAGAACGCCACCAGGCTGTACGACTGTCCGCTGAGAATACTGAACCATTCGATCAGCCGCGCCATTGGCCAACCGGCCATCCGCCCGTCTCCCGCAGCGCCGGCCAGCCAGGCGTATACATCAGCCGATGGCAACAATGGCTCACCCGCAATCCAGAGTTCCTCAGCCGCCCACGCGGGCCATTCAATCAGGCGAAACAGAGCGCCGACCACGACAATCAGACCCGAGCACAATAGTGGCTTTGCCAAGGACTCAGACTTCACAGACAACAACCGTCTCTCGCTTCATCGTATTAACTTTTAATTAACTCTTAATTAACAAAACCCGGCCCATACGAAATGGTCTGGTCAAATCTGCGTCATGTGTCACTTTTTTGTCCTCGGTTACGTAAGATAGGGTGACACTGCAATATTCTTGCAGTTGAGTTCGCGGGTACGCCCGAACCACTTCAATAGCATAAACATCCGGGAGGAAGAGATATCATGATCAGTAGGTTAAGATCCAAAATCACTCGTTTGACCCTGTTTGGAGGCCTGCTATTCGCCAGTTCTTTGGCGTTCGGCCAAGTCTCACAGGATGGCGGCATGTTGACGACAAGTGTTGAACCACACTTCGTCGGTGTTAGCGCTTCTGACACCCAGAACTTGTTGAGCATGCAGCTGCGCGTTACAGGCCCTCATGGCTTCCACTTCGAGGAAACGACAGAATTCGACTCCATTGACTGGGTACCGGAGGCCGATCTGCCGGATGGCATCTATCACTGGGAAGCCACCCTGGTAGTCCCAGCGCCGGGCGCCAGTCCGATTGAGCCGTTGCCGATGCGCCGCATGGAACAAGCTCAGGCGGACGGCACACTCGATACAGAAATGGAAGATTCCTTGAATCATAAACTGGAAAACACTCCACTGATTCGTTACTACCGTCCATCCGATCGCCAAATTGAGACCCGTTCCGGCACCTTCCGCGTGACTGACGGTTTCATTGAACCAATGGAGGAGACCGATAATACATTTTCACAACATCAAGAGCCGAACCTCCTGATGCGCGTTGCGGGTCGCATTCTCCACACGATTGTTCCCAGCGCACATGCTGAAGAAGAATTTAACGAAAATGTTCGTATCCAGAAAAGTGCGCCGTCACTTTACTTCGAAAACACAGGTTCCGGAGGCGGCGAATGGAGGTGGATGACATTCGCCAACACCGACATGATGACGCTTGAAGATCAAACCGGCAGCACTAACAGAAGTGTTCTTCGCGCTGAGACAGGCATTCCGGCCAATACTCTGCGACTGTCATCAGCCACCTCAAGCCGCCCGCAGATCGGCGTTGGCACTTCTTCTCCTTCAACCACCCTTCACCTTCGATCCAGCTCGCCGAGAATTCGTCTGGAGGAGATTGGTGGCGATAGCTGGTACATCCGCAACACCAATCAGGGCGTCTTCGAGGTAACCGAAGCGACTTCGTTAAGCGGAGGCGTTGGACCATTTGCCATTGCGCCGGATAGCCTGCCGAACACCATGCGTCTCTCTTGGGGATTCGAGTGTATTCTCAGCAATTGTTGGCCTTCCGCTCGTGTCGGTATCGGAACCGACTCCCCCAGCACAGATCTGGAAATCGGTAGTACCGGGGTTTTTTCCCCACGCATTAGACTTTCGGGATTAGAGGAAAGTGTTACCATGACTGGCGGTGAAAGCTTTCACATTTCGACATCACAGGTCTCAGGCAACCGCTTCACGGTCCACGGACCAACTGGTAATGTAGGCATTGGGACAACTTCACCGAGCCAGAATCTGGAAATCAGTAGCAGTTCTCGTACAGCCATGATCATGAATGCACCGGATGGCGAACAGACGGACTTTACATTCCAGAAGGACGGCACAGACCGTTGGGCATTCCGCTCGCGTGCATCCAACGACAACTTTGAGATCACAAGACTCAATTCCCCCGACGGAACCGATATTCCGTTTTCCATCAATCATTCAAGTGGGATCGTAAATGCAGTCAAAGGAATGCGGGTATGGTCTGGAAGCACCCCGCCAACTCCAGGGAATGGTGCAACCCTGTTCGTTGACCAGTCCGATGGAAATCTCAAAGCAAGATTCCCAAATGGCAACGTAGTCACAATTGCATCAAACTGACCCGCGCCATTTGATTCCAATTCAATAAACGTCCTATCCAACGGCGCCCGGTATAT
>PWQG01000048.1 GCA_003556835.1 Gammaproteobacteria bacterium | reverse complement strand
CTTGGTGTGTCGCTTGATCATATTGATCCCGCTGACCACGACCCTGTTTTCACCCACAAGGCGCGAAACGGTTCCCCGCTTGCCCTTGTCCTTCCCGGCGATGACGATGACCTCGTCGTTACTCTTGATCTTTCGCATAATCCGCGGCCTCAATTCAAATCTATAGTACTTCGGGCGCCAGAGAGATGATCCGCATGAACTTCTCTGATCGCAGTTCACGGGTCACGGGCCCGAATACACGCGTGCCAATCGGGGCCTGCTGTGCGTTCAGGAGAATCGCCGCGTTGTCATCGAACTTGATCAGGGAGCCGTCATTACGACGCACACCCTTTCTGGTCCGAACCACCAGGGCTGACAATACCTGACCTTTCTTCACCTTACCCCGCGGGATCGCTTCCTTCACTGTCACCTTGATGACATCACCAATACGGGCATACCGTCGATGCGAGCCGCCGAGCACCTTGATGCACATGACGCGTTTGGCACCGCTGTTGTCTGCCACGTCCAAATATGACTGTACCTGAATCATCGATTCTCTCCGAACCCTTGTTTAGTTGCCGCTTTGGCGACAATGCCCGCCTGGAGCCTGTAACTGTTTACCCGATTATCGTGGCGCGCTCATCAATGGTGACCAGCGACCAACTCTTGTTCTTGGAAATGGGGCGCACTTCCCTGATCGTCACCGTGTCTCCGATCTGGCACGCGTTCTCCGCGTCATGGGCATGGATTTTCGAAGAGCGAGTGATGTACTTACCATACATCGGGTGCTTTACCCGTCGCTCCACCAGCACAACAATGGACTTGTCCATCTTGTTGCTGACCACTTTGCCAGAAATGCTGCGTGCGGTTTTTTCACTAGCTTCACTAAGCGACATAACTATGATCCACTTTTCTCTTTTTCAGTAATGATGGTCTTCACACGCGCTATATCTTTCTTGATAGCGCCGATCAGATGCGTCTGTCCCAGTTGCCCCGTCGCGAGCTGCATCCGGTTATTGAACTGGTCGCGATACAGGCTTTCCAGCTGCTCATTCAACTCAGCAGTGGACTTTTCACGCAATTCAGATGCTTTCATTACATTACCGTCCGTTTCACAAAAGAGGTAGAGAATGGCAATTTTGATGCCGCCAGATCGAATGCTTCACGAGCCAGCTTTTCGTCTACACCTTCAATTTCAAACATGATGCGGCCAGGCTGGATCTGACAGACCCAGTATTCCACACTACCCTTACCTTTACCCTGACGAACCTCGAGAGGCTTCTGGGTGATCGGCTTGTCCGGGAATACCCGGATCCAGATCTTGCCGCCCCGCTTGACGTGCCGTGTCATCGCACGTCGGGCCGCTTCGATCTGGCGCGCAGTCAAGCGACCACGACTCAGGGCCTTGAGCCCGAACTCGCCGAAGTCCACATTACTGCCGCGATGTGCCAGGCCGCGGTTACGGCCTTTCATCATTTTGCGAAATTTTGTACGCTTTGGTTGTAACATCCGCCCAATCCCCTATTTCGTAGACTTCTTCGGCGCCGCGACTTCGTTCAGGTCGAGAATTTCGCCTTTGAAGATCCAGATCTTGATACCGATGATGCCGTACGTTGTATTGGCCTCGGATGTTGCATAGTCAATATCGGCGCGCAATGTGTGCAATGGCACCCGCCCTTCGCGGTACCACTCTGTACGTGCAATCTCGGCACCACCGAGCCGGCCGGACACCTGGATCCGAATGCCTTCAGCACCCTGGCGCATGGCGTTCTGCACCGCGCGCTTCATGGCACGACGGAACATGACACGTCGCTCGAGCTGCTGGGCCACCCCATCCGCCACAATCTGGGCATCCAGGTCCGGCTTGCGGATTTCCTCGATATTGATGTGGACGGGAATCCCCATGCGCTTGGACACTTCAGTCCGCAGCGACTCCACATCTTCACCCTTCTTGCCGATCACGATTCCCGGACGAGCCGTGTAGATGGTGATCCGGGCAGTCTGCGCGGGCCGCTCGATTTCCACACGGGAAACAGAGGCATTGGCCAGGCGCTTACGGATGTAGTCGCGGACCTCAAGGTCTGACAACAACTGCTCAGCATAGCTTTTGCCTTCAGCGAACCACACTGAAGTGTGCTTTTTCACGATACCAAGCCGAATTCCGGTTGGATGTACTTTGTGACCCATCCTGATCTCCTAGTTATCGGCCAATTTGATGGTGATGTGGCAGGAGCGCTTGAGAATCCGGTCGGCACGGCCTTTGGCCCGCGGCCGGATACGCTTCATCGTCATACCCTCGTCAACATAGATGGTTGATACTCGCAACTCATCCACATCGGCCCCTTCATTGTGTTCGGCATTGGCAATGGCTGAATCCAGCACCTTACGGATCACTTCGGCCCCTTTTTTGGGACTGAAGGTCAGCAACTGGAGAGCCTCTTCGACACCCTTGCCGCGAATCTGATCGGCGACCAGCCTGGCCTTTTGCGCTGAGAGCCGAGCACCGCGTAATCTAGCTACCACTTCCATCTTCTTGTCCCCGTTTATCAGCGCTTGGCTTTCTTGTCTGCAACGTGGCCACGATAGTTCCTGGTCAGCGCGAACTCACCGAGTTTGTGACCAACCATGTCTTCCGTAATCATTACAGGCACGTGCTGATGACCATTGTGAACCGCGATCGTCAGCCCGAGCATGTCGGGAGAAACCATGGAGCGACGCGACCAGGTCTTGATGGGGCGCTTCTCGCCCTTCTCCTGCGCAGTCTGCACTTTCTTCATCAGATGAAGGTCAATAAATGGACCTTTTTTCAGTGAACGTGGCACTTTGCTTACCTCTGCTTGTTAACCTTTAGCGGCTCGCGTTTCTACGGCGCACTATCATGTTCGATGTCCGCTTGTTCTTGCGGGTCTTGAAGCCTTTGGTGGGCTTGCCCCACGGCGTCACCGGATGGCGACCACCGGAGGTACGACCTTCACCACCACCATGCGGGTGATCGACCGGGTTCATGACCACACCACGGACCGTGGGTCGGACACCACGCCAACGCTTCGCGCCGGCTTTACCCAGTGAGCGCAGGCTGTGCTCGCTGTTGGACACCTCGCCCAGGGTCGCGCGGCACTCGGCAAGGGCCTTGCGTGTCTCGCCGGAGCGCAGTCGCAGGGTCACATACTTGCCTTCTTTGGCCACCAGTTGCACCGAGGTTCCGGCGCTACGGGCAATCTGGGCACCCTTGCCGGGCTTCAGCTCCACGCAATGGATCGTACTACCCAGCGGAATATTGCGCATGGGTATGCAGTTGCCCGGCTTGATCGGCGCTTCCTGACCGGAGACAACCACATCGCCAGCGGCTACTCCCTTCGGAGCAATGATGTAACGACGCTCGCCGTCCGCAAAAAGCAGCAGGGCCAGGTGCGCAGTGCGATTGGGATCATACTCCAGACGCTCGACCCGAGCCGGAATACCGTCCTTTTCACGACGGAAATCCACAATACGGTATTTCTGCTTGTGACCACCGCCAACATGACGCGTCGTGATACGACCGTTATTGTTACGACCACCGGTTCGATGCTTACTGGCCACCAGTGCGGCGTGCGGCGCACCCTTGTGCAGATCCTTGTTGACAACTTTGACAACGAATCTGCGACCCGGCGATGTTGGTTTACACTTAACAACTGCCATAACTGTCAACCTTCCTTATGTCAGCTCCGCAAAGTCGATTTCCTGACCCTGCGCCAGCTTCACATAAGCCTTTTTCCAATTAGATTTTTTGCGGATCTTGCCGCGCATGGTGCGCTTGGTCTTGCCTTTGACATTGACGACCTGCAAACCCTCGACCTTCACATCAAACAGTGTCTCCACTGCCTGGGAGATCTCTTTCTTGGTCGCATCAACCGCAACCTTGAATGCAATCTGGTTGTTTCCGTCAGCCATCATGGCGGTCTTCTCGGAGACGTGCGGCCCCACTATGACCGAATACAGTCGTGCTTTGTTCATGACAGCATCTCCTCAACCTTCTTCAGCGCCGGCAACGTGATCAACACCTTCTCGAAACCAATCAGGCTTACCGGATCCAGACCACTGGTATCAAGCACATCAACCTTGTGCAGGTTGCGCGCCGCCAGGTACAGGTTCTCGGCCACCTCGTCGGCAACGATAAGCACGTTGTCGAGCGAATATTCTTTCAGCTTGCTGACCAACTCACGCGTCTTGTGGGACTCGACGGCAAAGTCGTCCACGACCATCAGCCGGTCCTGACGCAGCAACTCGGAAAAGATGCTGCGCATTGCGCCGCGATACATCTTGCGGTTCAGCTTCTTGCTATAGTCACGCGGGCGGGCCGGGAAAGCCATGCCACCGCTGCGCCAGATCGGACTGCGGATGGTACCGGCCCGGGCACGACCCGTGCCCTTCTGACGCCAGGGCTTGCGCCCGCCGCCACTGACCTCGGCACGATTCTTCTGCTTGGCCGTACCCTGTCGGGCACCGGCCATGTAGCTCACCACGGCCTGGTGTACCAGTGACTCATTGAATTCCCGACCGAATGTTTCGTCGGAAACGGATACTTTCTCGCCGGCCTGATTACCGGGCTTTGCAACACTCAGTTCCATTGCTTACCCCCTGGACTCGGCAGCTTTGACGGCGGGACGAACAATCACCCGGGAGCCTGTAGCTCCGGGAATCGCGCCCTTGACCAGCAAAAGATTATTGTCAGCGTCGACCCGCACTATCTGCAGACCCTGCGTGGTGACACGCTCGCTACCCATGTGACCGGCCATCTTCTTGCCCTTCCAGACACGACCAGGTGTCTGACACTGACCGATGGAACCCGGCGCACGGTGGGACAGGGAGTTGCCATGCGTGGCATCCTGCATGCTGAAGTTGTGGCGCTTGATGGCACCGGCGAAACCTTTACCTTTAGAGGTACCGGTCACGTCCACGATCTGCCCTTCACTGAACAGACTCACGCCCAGCTCGGAGCCAGCAGCCAGTTCAGCGAGCGCCTCGGCGTCGGCACGAAATTCCCAGAGACCGTCTCCGGCCTCGGTGCCTGCCTTGGCAAAATGACCTGCCTGGGACTTGCTTACACGGGACGCCTTGCGCGCTCCGGCAGTCACCTGGACAGCACTGTAACCATCGGTATCCGCAGTCTTGATCTGCGTTACCCTGTTGGGGCTGACCTCTACCACTGTCACCGGGACGGAATCACCGGCGTCAGTGAAAATGCGGGTCATGCCGCTTTTTCGACCGACCAAACCAATCGACATTTCAAAAACCTCATCGTGTACGGGGCTCAAACCCGCTATGGCTGCTAAAGCATTACACCGAGTCTGCTGCGTCGGAACAAACCGGGAAGCTCGCAGCACACTACATCAGAAAACCGATTCAATGTGGAATCGCTGCTGGTCCGTGCTACTTCGGACCGGTAAACCGGAGACTCAGCCGAGACTGATCTGCACCTCAACACCGGCGGCCAGATCCAACTTCATCAACGCATCCACAGTCTTCTCTGTTGGTTCTACGATATCCAACAGTCGCTTGTGGGTGCGAATCTCGTACTGATCACGCGCATCTTTGTTGACATGGGGAGAGATCAGAATCGTGTGACTCTCCTTGTTGGTAGGCAGGGGGATGGGCCCGCGAACCTGAGCGCCGGTACGTTTTGCCGTATCGACAATCTCCTGAGTAGACTGATCTATCAGCCGATGATCAAAGGCCTTCAGCCGGATTCTGATACGCTGATTTTGCATCTACCCTACTCTCCAAAAAATACTTTTCAAATTAATCATTTACGATTTACTCCCCTTTCGACCCGCGTTCAACACTGGAAAAAGGGAAGCGGAATTCTAAGGTTGAAGTGCCTCCCTGTCAAGGAAAAACCGGAGCCAAGTCCATATTCCTGACAGTCGGAGACAAAAAAGCGGGAAGCACTGGCTTCCCGCTTTCGCTGACCATCAATCACTCGATGATCTTGGATACCACACCGGCACCCACTGTACGGCCACCCTCGCGTACCGCAAAGCGCAGACCTTCGTCCATCGCAATCGGCGCGATCAGCGTAACGGAGAACTTCAGGTT
>PWQG01000078.1 GCA_003556835.1 Gammaproteobacteria bacterium | reverse complement strand
TGAATGAAGATGCGCGGCAGATTGGTTTCGAAGGATACATAGGCAATCTGGCTGCCATCCGGCGACCAGGTCGGCGACATGATCGGCTCGCTGGATTCGAGCAGGACCTGGGAGCGGCGACCGTCGTAATCGGCCAGGTGCAGGCGATAGGTCATCTCACGGTCACCCGGTCCGTCAGCGGACACATAAAGTATGCGCGTATCAAAAGCACCACGCCGGCCGGTGATATGTTCGTAAATCACATTGGAAATCTCATGGGCGATATCGCGTAACTGATTGACGTTACCGGTCAATACCTCACCAACCAGCTTCTCCTCGCGTACCACATCAAAAAACTCCCATTGCACCTCGACCGACTGACTGCCGGGGGCCCGGTTGATACGACCAACCACAAGGTACTGCTGCGCCAGGATGCGCCAGTCACGGAAATGCACTTCGCTCTCCTGCCGCGGTGTGCTCAGCATATTGGCACGGGACAGTGCACGAAATTCACCCACCTGCTCCAGATTGTTGCCCACCACGCGAGCCACATCTTCATCCGGACTGCCATCGGCATCCCAGGCAAATGGCACCACGGCCACGGCAATGGGGTTGTCGACACCCCGGGTTATCTCGATATTCAGTTCCGCCGCCGAAGCACCGACACAGAAAAGGATGCTGAACAACACTACCTGCAGGTCACGTATCTTCAATTTCTCAAATCCTCCGGTCGGAATGTCAATAAAAGGGAGCGGAAGCTGCGCTCGAACAGTCTCGGGGGCATGCCCTGCAACTCTCTGAACCGTCCAACCGAACGCACCGCGTTCTCCGCAGCCCGGTCAAAGGCGTCATCACCACTGGAGCGGACGATTTCCACATCCACCAGGTCACCGGTCGGCAACAGGCGGATTCGCAGCACCGCTTCCATGTCATTGCGCGCGCTGGGCGGCCGCGACCAGCGCTGCTGCACCAGATCATGAATGATCGAAGTATAGGAAGCGACAATTTCCGCTTCGGTCTCGGCCCGCTCGGTTGCTTCCTGCTGGATGCGGGCCTGTTCCTGACGCTGTCTCTCGGCTTCCGCTTCGGCTTCCTGTCGCTGGCGTTCTTCCTCCTGGCGCCGCTGTTCTTCCTGGCGACGACGCTCCTCTTCCTGGCGGCGTTGCTCTTCCTCCTGGCGTTGCTGCTCGGCCTCACGCTGCTCACGTTCCCGCTCGGCCTGCAGTTGCGCCTGACGACGCTCTTCATCAAGACGTTGTTGCCGCTCGCGCTCGAGCTGCGCCTGGCGTTCCTGTTCCTGGCGCTGCTGCTCTTCCTGGCGGCGCTGTTCCGCCTGTTGCTGTTGCTCGATCTGTTGTTGTTCCTGCACGCGTTCATTGCGCGCCTGGGGATTTTCCTGCACAAGCACGGCCTTGACCACCGGGGGGCGTTCCACGGTCAGCACTTCGGTACTGGCCCGCTGCACCCAGAGCAGGGAAGCGATGATCATCCCGTGCATCAGCAGCGCCAGGGCGATCGATATGGGATAGCCGTTAAATGCCGTCATTCTTCCACTGGGCTGGTCACCAGGTTGGGGCTGGCCACACCGGCCCTCCGTAATTCTTCCATCAGATTGATGAACGGTCCGTAACTGGCGCGCGCATCACCTTCCACAAAAATCTGTATCGCCGGATTCGCATTGACGATCTGACTGACCTGCTGGCCGATCATACCCAGCTCTACCGGTGTCTGTTCATCAGGCGCGGTCACACCCACACTGATATAGAACTGGTTGTCCGCCGTCAACTCGATCACCAGGGATTCAGACTCTTCATCCACATCCAGCGGCTCCGAAGCTTCCTGGGGCAGATCCACCCGCAATCCCTGGGTCAACAGGGGCGCGGTGACCATGAAAACGATCAACAGCACCAGCATCACGTCGATGTAGGGCACCACATTGATCTCGGACATCTGCCGCCGACGCTTTTTGCGGATCATTTCCATGACACTGTCACTCTGTTGCTCACTGTGTTGATCACTGTGCCGACCCTGTCCATTCGGCCCACCCTACCCTGACCCGGAAATCCGGGTTTTTCGCTCGGTTCAATCAGGCTGCCGACCGCTGACCAGCTGCCGGTGCAGAATACTGGAGAACTCTTCGGCAAACATGATGTAGTTGTTGACGACCGAGTCGACACGGGCCGAATAGCGGTTATAGGCCACCACTGCCGGAATCGCGGCGAACAGGCCCATGGCGGTGGCGATCAGCGCTTCGGCAATACCCGGGGCCACCACCTGCAAGGTTGCCTGGCTCTGCTGGGCGAGACCGATGAAGGAATTCATGATGCCGATCACGGTACCAAAGAGGCCAATATAGGGCGTCACCGAACCTACCGTGGCGAGGAACGGCAGGTGTTTCTCCAGCTTTTCCTCTTCCCGGCTGTAGGCCACACGCATGGCGCGTTGGGTACTGGAGAGGGTCACATCCGCATTCACACCGCCCTGCTGGCGCAGTCGCATGAATTCCTTGAATCCGGCGCGGAAAATGGTTTCCATGCCCAGCAGCGGTTCGCCTTCCTTTGCACGGCTACTGCCGTCCTTGTACAGCTGACTGAGATCCATGCCGGACCAGAACTTCTTCTCGAAGCCGTTCATGCCCTGCTCGGCACTGGTCAGTACCAGCCAGCGCTGGATGATCATGACCCAGGAGATGACCGACGCCAAAACCAGAATGATCATGACCAGTTGTACGGCGATGGTTGCATCCAGAATCAAGGTCCAGACGCTCATTGATTGATCCACTCGTTACTCTCCAGCTTGTATTTTTCCGGCAAAACAGCCGGCATTATAAGGCAAGTCCCCGGCTTCTCATACCGCTGCGGGGACACGAGTAGCGACAAGAAACTGATGAATCATGGCAAAAAACTGTCAATCGTTTTTTTCAAACAGATCAGTCGCTTCCGACCCGCCGGGCACTGGCAGACCAAAGTGCAACCAGGCGTTGCGGGTGACCATGCGGCCGCGCGGGGTGCGCATCATGAAGCCCTGCTGGATCAGATAGGGCTCGAGCACATCCTCGATGGTATCGCGCTCCTCGCTGATGGCGGCTGCCAGACTGTCGACCCCGACCGGCCCACCAGAAAACTTCTCGATCATGGTCAGCAACAGGCGACGGTCCATGTGATCAAAGCCGTTCTTGTCGATACTGAGCATATCGAGTGCCCGGGAGGCCGCCTCTTCGCTGATCCGACCGTCCTCGCGTACCTGGGACCAGTCGCGCACCCGGCGCAGCAGACGGTTGGCAATTCTTGGCGTGCCACGGGCACGGCGGGCTATCTCGGCCGCACCGCCACTGTCAATCTCACAGCCCATGATCCCGGCCGAGCGGGTGACAATACTGGCCAGATCGGCGATGGAATAGAATTCCAGGCGCTGGATGATGCCAAAGCGGTCGCGCAATGGCGAGGTCAGCAGGCCGGCACGGGTGGTCGCCCCCACCAGGGTGAAAGGCGGCAGATCCAGCTTGATCGAGCGCGCCGCCGGTCCTTCCCCGATCATGATGTCGAGCTGATAATCCTCCATGGCCGGGTAGAGGATTTCTTCGATCGCCGGGCTCAGGCGGTGGATCTCATCAATGAACAGCACATCCCGGGCTTCGAGATTGGTCAGCAGCGCGGCCAGATCGCCCGCCTTCTCCAGTACCGGGCCCGAGGTGGTCTTGATGGCCACTCCAAGCTCATTGGCAATGATGTTGGCAAGGGTTGTCTTGCCCAGGCCTGGCGGGCCGAACACCAGGGTGTGATCGAGCGCCTCATCGCGGCTGCGGGTGGCACTGATGAAAATATCCATCTGCTCACGCACATCCGGCTGCCCGACATAATCCTGCAGGCGCAGGGGACGGATGGCCCGGTCCAGCGATTGCTCGTTGCTGACCGGTTCCGGCGAAATCAGGCGATCTTCTTCATTCATGTTTTCAGACCATGCTGCGCAAAGCCAGACGGATCAGCTCTTCACTGCTCGTCGGCGGTTCATCCCTGTCCTTGTGTACCCGTGCAATCATACGCGCTGCATCCTGCGGTTTATAGCCCAGTGCGATCAGGGCCGTTTCCGCATCCTCGTCCAGGCTGGCCGCTGCCGGCGCCGTCTCGGGCGCACCGGGCAATCGGACCGACTCTTCGCCCCAGTCACCCAACCGGTCGCGCATCTCCACAATCAAGCGTTCGGCCGTTTTCTTGCCGATACCGGGAATCTTCGCCATCGCCTTGGCGTCGCTATTGTGTACGGTGCGGACAAATTCGTCACTGGACATGCCGGAGAGGATGGCCAGGGCGACCTTGGGACCCACACCACTGACCTTGATCAGGGCACGGAACAACATCCGCTCCCGCTCGGCATGGAAAGCGAACAGCAGCTGGGCGTCTTCGCGCACGACAAAATGGGTGTGCAAGGCCACCTCGGAACCGGTGGCCGGCAACTGGTAAAAGGTGCTCATCGGTGCCTGCAGTTCGTAACCGACACCCTGCACGTCCACCAACAGTTCGGGGGGCTTTTTCTCGAGCAGAACACCACGGATTCGTCCAATCACTGGCTGCAGTCCTTCTGGTTATGGAATTTATCCGCATGGCCCACTAGTGAAAGCGCCCCTTGCGGAAAGCGCGGGCACTGCTCACCCGGGCCAGGCTCTCGCGCGTGTTGGCATGGCAGATGGCAATGGCCAGGGCATCCCCGGCATCTTCCTGCAATGTGCCGTTGATGCCCAACAGCACCTTCACCATGTGTTGCACCTGCTCCTTTCCGGCGCCGCCACTGCCGGTCAAGGCCTGTTTTACCTTGCGCGCCGAATATTCACTGACCGGGAGATCGTGATGCAGGCAGGCCACCATGGCACTGCCCCGCGCCTGCCCCAGCTTGAGGGCGGATGACACACTTTTGCCGAGAAACACTTCCTCGATGGCCGTTTCCTGGGGCGCCCAGGTCTCGATCACCCCGCAGAGCTCGCGGAAAATCAGTTTCAGCCGCTCACTGTGTTCGGCACTGCCCAGCCGGATACAGCCGCTGCTGACGTATTCGAGTCGATTGCCCACGGCATTGATCACGCCATACCCGGTGAAACGCGAACCAGGATCAATGCCAAGTATCAGGGCCATCGCCACTACCTCATAACTGTTCCATCACCTCGTCGGAGATGCTGGCATTGGTGTAAACGTTCTGCACGTCATCGAGGTCTTCCAGGTGCTCAGTCAGGCGCAGCAGCTTTTCCGCCCCCTCCAGGTCCAGCTCGATTTGCGTGGATGCGGCCATGGTGACTTCGGAATTGTTCACCTCATGCCCGGCCTGCACCAGTGCATCCTTCACCGGCCCCAGGCTTTCCGGACTGGTCACCACTTCTATACTGCCATCACCCTGGGGCTGCACGTCCTCGGCACCGGCATCGAGCACCAGCTCCAGGATCGCTTCCTCCTCGGTTTCGGGCGGCAGTACCACGTAGCCTTTTTTCTCGAACAGATAGGCCACTGAACCATCGGTGCCCAGGTTGCCGCCAAACTTGTTGAAACCATGGCGCACTTCGGCCACGGTCCGGTTCTTGTTGTCGGTCATGGTTTCCAGCAGCACGGCCACTCCACCGGGCCCATAGCCTTCGTAGACCAGCTCCTCGAGGTTGTCCGACTCGGCATTGCCGGCGCCCCGGGCGATGGCACGATCAATGGTGTCCTTGGTCATGTTGGCGTTGAGGGCCTTGTCCACGGCTGCGCGCAGACGAGGATTGTCGGCCACCGTTTCACCGCCCAGACGGGCGGCCACGGTGATCTCGCGGATCAGCTTGGTGAAGATCTTGCCGCGCTTGGCATCCTGCCCCGCCTTGCGGTGTTTGATATTGGCCCATTTACTGTGTCCGGCCATACAGGCAAACCTCCTTCTCTGATCAGGAAACCTTTGCTTTCTCGCGCAGTCGGATATTCAGCTCCTTGAGCTGACGGGCACTGACTTCGCCCGGCGCATTGGTCAGCGGACAGGCCGCGGACTGTGTCTTGGGGAAGGCGATCACTTCACGGATCGAAGCGGCCCCGGTCATCAGCATGATCAGCCGGTCGAGACCGAAGGCCAAGCCGCCGTGTGGCGGACAACCGTAGGACAATGCCTCAAGCAGGAAACC
>PWQG01000225.1 GCA_003556835.1 Gammaproteobacteria bacterium | reverse complement strand
GCATCTTCCAGAACCTGCCGCTGCAAACTCCGGAGGTGGAAGCGGTGATCCGCGACGAGCGCATCCGCGCGGTGTCCTTCACTGGCTCGGAAAGAGGAGGCTCTGCCGTGTCCTCCATTGCAGCCTCGGAAATCAAGCACTCGGTTCTGGAGCTCGGTGGCTCCGATCCCGCCATCGTCCTGGCCGATGCCGACCTGGAGCAAGCAGCCGATACCCTGGTGTTATCGCGCATCATCAATGCCGGCCAGAGCTGCATCGCGGCCAAACGCTTGATCATCGAGGCTTCCGTTTACGACAAGATGCTGGACATGCTGAAGGAACGCTTTGCACGCCTGAAACTGGGCGATCCGCGCGAGGAAAGCACCGATGTCGGCCCCATGGCCCGTGACGATCTGCGCGAGGAATTGCACAAGCTGGTCACCGACAGCATCAAAGCCGGGGCCCGCTGCCTGCTTGGCGGGGAAATTCCCGATGGACCGGGCAACTACTATCCGGTGACCCTGCTGGCCGATGTCACGGCGGACATGCCCGTCGCCTGCGAGGAAACCTTCGGTCCGGTGGGTGTGGTGATGAAAGCGCGCGATGCAGACGATGCACTGCGCCTGGCCAACAACAGCCGCTACGGCCTCGGCGCCGCTGTCTGGACCGCTGACGCCAAGCGGGGCGAGGCCATGGCCAAGCAACTGGAAGTCGGTCAGGTCAGTGTCAATGGCATCGTCAAGACCGATCCGCGCCTGCCCAGCGGCGGCATCAAGCGCTCCGGTTTCGGCCGCGAACTCGGCCCGCACGGCATACGCGAGTTCGTCAATGCCAAGCAGATCTGGGTCGGTCCGAAACAAGGCGACTGATGCCACACCGGGCTGCTGCGGCAGCCCGGTGCAAAATCCGTTATAATGAGCTGTTCATTTCGCAGTTACAGGCCAATATTGCATGACCGGGAAACGATCCCCCGCCATCCCCAGTGGCAGCAAATTCCGCAGTCCCCAGGGCTTCTCCGCCATCAAGGACGGTGTCAAACAGCACGCTGGCGAGCATGAATCCACGCCCCTGAAGCGCAAGCCCCAATGGCTGCGCGCGCGCATTCCCGGCGGCGAACGCTTCGAGGCGGTCAAGCAGAATGTGCGCGAACATCGCCTGAGCACTGTCTGTGAGGAATCCCATTGTCCCAATATCGGTGAATGCTGGAACAACGGCACGGCGACCATCATGGTGATGGGCTCGGTCTGCACCCGTGCCTGTCGCTTCTGTGCCGTCGACACCGGCAACCCCAAAGGCTGGCTGGACCGGGACGAACCGGCCCATGTCGCCGAATCCGTGGAACTGATGGGCCTGCGCTACATCGTGCTGACTTCAGTGGATCGCGATGACCTGCCCGATGGCGGGGCCGCCCATTACGCAGCCTGTGTCCGCGCCATCAAGCAACGCACTCCCGAGGTCAATGTGGAAGCCCTGACACCGGATTTCTCCGGCAGCCGCGAGGCCGTGGCCGCCGTGGTCGATTCGGGTTTGCAGGTCTTTGCCCAGAACGTGGAAACCGTGGAGCGCCTGACGCATCCGGTACGCGACCCACGCGCCGGCTATCAACAGACCCTTGATGTGCTGGCCTTTGCCAAGCAGCACCGGCCCGATGTGCTGACCAAGACCAGCCTGATGCTGGGCCTGGGCGAAACCGAAGAGGAAATCCTGCAGTGCATGGACGATCTGCGCAAGATCGGCGTGGACATCCTGACCCTGGGCCAGTATCTGCAACCGACCCGCAACCATCTGGCGGTGGAAAAATACGTCAGCCCGGAGGAGTTCAACCTCTACCGCGAGATCGGTCTGGAGAAAGGCTTCATGGAAGTCGCTTCAGGACCTCTGGTGCGCTCCAGTTACCGCGCGGATCGCGTATTCGAGCGCAACAACCTGGGCATTCCGCTGCCAGAGTTACCCTCGGACGATTCGCGCATTCCGGTGCGCAACCTGGGGACTCTTTGATAGATTCCCCTGGCAGATTCCTCTGATACATTCCCTGTTCGCCTGCTACGATGTTCAGACGACCGGCACCTTCTCAACCACGGTGTCGGCACCACTGTCAGCCACGATATCAGCCTCACTATCGGCCACGATCACCTGGCTGCGACCCGCCTCTTTCGCCCGGTAGAGCGCCTGATCCGCAAGCTTGAGGGTCAACTCCACGTCGGTGCCCGCCCGATGCACGGCCAGCCCCTGCGAGACACTGACCTGCTGACCTTCAGGTAACTCCGGGCAGGGCATGGCTGCCACCATTTCCTGCACCCGCGCGGCCACCATCTCGGCCTCGGCCAGGCTGGTGTCGGGCAGCAGCAGGACAAATTCCTCGCCCCCAAAACGCCCGACGAAGTCTCCCTGACGCATACTGGCATTCAGCACCCCCCCGATGCGGCGCAACACGGCATCTCCGGCATCATGGCCCCAGCGATCATTGATGCGCTTGAAGTGATCCACGTCCAGCATGCTGATACACAGGCTGTCACGGCTGAGTGACTGCCGCTCGAGGCGAGCCGATTCACGGGCCAACTGACTCATCAGGGAACGCCGGTTTGGCAATCGGGTCAGCTGATCCTCGCCGGCCAGCTTTTCCAGTTCGCGGTTTTTCTCTTTCAGCCCCAGACGCAGCGCGGCGATATAACTGCCCAGGCCCGCCACGGTCACCAGTACGGACGCATAGGCAAATACGATGATCACTTCCACGGCCCAGTTGAGCCGCTCGGGTGCGCCGATCTGCAAGGCCACCAGGAGCACCAGGTAGGCCAGCACAATCAGCCCGCCAAGCGCCTGCATGCCCCGCTGGCTCAGGGCAAAACTGCCAAACAGCAAGCCGCTGATGGCCAGCATCAGAAAAACGGTCCGTGCCTGGGGATCACTCACGAAGTACATCACAAAGATCGCAGGCCACAGCGGCGCCACGATCTGCGCCACCGTCATGCTTGGGTCGCGAAATCTTAGGTTGAAGCCAGACTTGAGCAGACTCACCAGCGTAATGTTCACAAGGGCAATGGTTGCCACATAAACCAGAACCGGAAACAGGGGCAGGAGGCCGATGAAATGCAGGGTCGGCACAATGATAAAAGCCGGAATCTGGCTGACAAAGCCCCACAACATGCGACGCTGGCGTAATTGTTGCTGCTCCGCAACAAGTTCGGCGGCGTCCTTATGCCCTTCCTCGTGCATGCTGACATCTCCTTTTTTATTGGTCGTATCATCGCCATGTCCGTTCCAGATTACAAGACCTGCACGAGGGACAGGGGAATTGACGGGAGCAGCGTCGGGGACTATGCTGCGCGCCTCCCCTGACGTTGATTCCGAACTACTGCACCATGACCGGAAAAACCATCAACAGCGCCATCGTGTTGCTGATCCTGGGTAATGCCCTGGCGGTGATTTCTGACGTATTCGTCAAGATCATGGGGTCGGACGCGTCTATTTTCCAGTTCATCCTGTTGCGCAGCCTGCTGACGCTTGTGCTACTGATACCACTTTACCGGCAACTGAACCGGAAGCGCTTCCTCGAAGGGTTCCGCATCCACGCCCTGCGCTCACAGATGCACCTGATTGGCATATTCTGCATGGTCATCGCCCTGACCTCCCTGCCACTGGCCACGGCCAATGCCGTGTTCTACGTGGCACCCATCCTGGTCATGCTGCTATCCGTGATACTGTTTCGCGAAAAGCTCACGCCATTGAGCCTGTTCGCCGTGTTCAGCGGCTTCGGCGGCATCGTGGTCATTCTGCGGCCGGAGGAGTTCAGCTGGGTGGGCATCAGTGCACTGGGCGCTGCTGCGGCATTGGCGATCAATGCCGTGTTAGTGCGAAAGCTGCCAAAACAGCAATCGACCATTCATAAACTGTTTCTGGACTACCTGCTGATGATCCCGACAGTCACCCTGCTGGTGCTCTGGGAAGGCGCTGACTGGGATCCATCGATATTCTTCAGCGCCCTGGGTTCGGCGGTATTCATCATGGGCTACAACATCACCGTGCTGCTTGCCTACCGCGTGGTGGATGCCAACCGGGTGACCAGTGCCGAATACACTGGCCTGATCTGGGCCATCACCATCGGCTGGATCGGTTTTGGAGAAGCGCCGGATCTGTGGTTCCTGCTTGGCAGCTGCATGATTGTGCTGCCACTGATATGGACCGGTCTCAGCCAACGACGCCAGAATCGTGTGCGTGCTCAGAGTCATACCCTGGCCGACGACCGGCTGCGCAACCCGGATGATCAATGACACTCAAGAATGACCACTGAATAGTAGGGACGCGTTTCATGCAGCCGGCTTGACACTTATCTCAAGTCCCAAGGCTTTTGCTATCTTCAATACCGTGCTCAACTGGGGATTACCTTCTGCCGACAGAGCTTTGTACAAACTTTCCCGCCCGAGACCAGTTTCGCGTGCAAGCTCCGCCATACCCTTGGCTCGAGCAATATCTCCGAGTGCCTTTGCAATAAAGGCTGCATCTCCGTCGCTTTCAGCAATTGAAGCCTCAAGGTAGGCAGCCATCTCCTCTGGGGTACGAAGATGGGCAGCAACATCATATTCATGAAGTTTCGTCTTCATCACTGACCTCCAACCCATCCGCCAATTCATAAGCCAGATCAATCTGAATCCTGTTCGCTGACCAGACGGCCATTGACCCAGGTCTGATTCACTTCCACCTGCCAGAGCTCTGAGGGGTCGATGGCGAAGAGGTCGCGGTCCACGAGGATGAAGTCGGCCAGCTTGCCTGGTTCGAGGGTGCCGATGATGTCCTCCTGGTGCGCGGCATAGGCGGCATCCAGGGTGAAGCTCAGCAACGCCTCCTCCAGTGTCATGGCCTCCTCGGCATACCAGCCGCCCTCGGGCTCATTGTTGTGATTCTGGCGGGTGACCGAGGCATGCAGGCCGTAGAAGGGGTTGGCCGGCTCGACCGGGAAGTCGGAACCATTGGCGATGATGGTGCCCTCTTCGAGCAGGCTGCGCCAGGCATAGGCCCCGTGAATCCGCACCTCGCCGAGGCGGTCTTCGGCCATGTTCATATCACTGGTGGCATGCATGCCCTGCATGGACGGGACCACACCCAGCTCGCTGAAGCGGCGGATATCGCGAAAACGCAGGACCTGGGCATGTTCGATCCGGTGGCGCAGATCCCGCGATTCGGTTGCCTGGATCAGGCTCTCGAAATTGTCCAGCACCAGCATGTTGGCGTGGTCGCCGATGGCATGCACATTGACCTGGAAACCGGCCTGCATGGCACGGTGCATGAGCATGGTCAGGCGGTCGGGCTCGATCTGCAGCAGACCGTAATGGCCCGGCATATCGCTGTATTCCTCGATCAGGTAGGCGCCGCGGCTGCCCAGGGCGCCATCAGCGGAAATCTTCATGCTGCGTACCACGAAGGTTTCATCGTCGCTGCGGAAATGACCTTCCTCAAGACGGTCCTGAAGCTCCGGATCACCACTGGCGAGCATGGCGTAGACACGGATCGGCAGTGGCCCTTCCTCCAGCAGCTCACGATAGGCTTGCAGGGTGAGTGAGGAAACACTGGCATCGTGCACACTGGTCAGTCCCTCGGCAGCCAGTTCTTCCAGCGCCCGTTGCAAGGCCAGCTTCTGGTCCTCCAGGCCCGGCGACGGAATGTGTTGGGTGATCAGGCGCATGGCATTGTTGACGAAGGTGCCGGTCGGCCGCCCTTCGTCGTCACGGATGATCATGCCGCCATCGGGATCCGCGGTGGAGGCATCCACGCCCGCCAGTTCCATGGCCGCATGGTTGGCCCAGCCGGCATGGCCGTCCACGCGCGAAAACCACATCGGCACATCCAGGCCGGCCTGGTCCAAGCTGTCGGCTTCGGGGAACTCATTGCTGTCCCAGAGCACCTGGTTCCAGCCCCGGCCCTGGATCCACTCCATCTCCGGATTGGCCTCGCGGAAAGCCTGGACGCGCTCCACCGCCTCCTGCTCCGAAGTGGTACCGGTCATGTCCACGCGCAGCAGGCCCAGGCCGTAGGACAGTACGTGTCCATGCGCATCAATCAGTCCGGGCAGCAGGGTCCGGCCCTCACCGTCAATGACCCGGATATCGTCCTGTTCCGGCAGCGTATCGCCGGAGGCAAACACACGATCCACACGGTCATCGGTGAACTGCAGGGCATTGAAG
>PWQG01000350.1 GCA_003556835.1 Gammaproteobacteria bacterium | reverse complement strand
TCGCTCCGATGGGGATCATCCCGGGCTCTTGCAGCACCGCCTGGAGCTGCTCGATCGTGTATTACGGCAGGATGTGGAGGATGGTCGGGTGCCCGGACTGGTGGCAGCGGTTGTCCGCGACGGGCAGATCGCCTACCTGGAACCCATGGGCTGGCAGAATCTGGAAGCGGGGATTGTCATGCCAGTCGATGGCATATTCCAGATCCGTTCCATGAGCAAGCCGATAACGGCTCTGGCAGTGATGCAGCAGCTGGAGGCAGGTCGCTTGTCGCTGACCGATCCGGTGTCGCAGTACATTCCCGCTTTCGCCAACATGCAGGTGATGGACGATCCGGCGGACTGGCAGAACACGGAGCTGCGGCCTGCAGCGCGTTCCGTCACCATTGAAGACCTGCTGTTGCATACCGGAGGGCTGAGCCACCGCTTCAGTCCCCTATACAGTATCAATAACGTGCGATCCCGCAGTGACACCCTTGAGCAGTTGGTGGAAAAAGTGGCAGCGCAGCCCTTGCTGGCCGATCCGGGTGATCAATGGAATTACAGTATATCCACCACAGTGCTGGGTCGTGTGGTCGAAATCGTCTCCGGACAACGCTTTGATCATTATCTTGTCGAACATGTTTTCGAACCCCTGGGTATGGTCGATACTGGTTTTCATGTGCCCGACGACAAACGGGATCGGCAGGTGATGGCGTATAACGTGCCCTCCAGCGCCGGAGGAGGATTCGAGGCGATCCCGGATATGACGGTGTCCATTCGTCAGGAGCCGGCTCTTTACGAAGGTGCGGCCGGCCTGGTCAGTACTGTGCCGGATTACCTGCGGTTTCTCCAGGCGATGCTCAATGGCGGTGAATTGGATGGTAAGCGTGTACTCACTGCTGAAAGTGTTGCGTTGCTGACGCAAAATCAACTTGATCCATCGCTGCTGCCCCTGCGGCTTGGTGGCAATGCCCTGCCCGCGCTTGGTTGGGGGTATGGCTTCTCGGTGGTGCTGCAGCCTGAGCAGAGTCCCTTTGCAGTAAATCGCGGGGAATTCGGCTGGAATGGATCCCTGGGCACCTTCTCCTGGGTCGATCCGGAGACCCGAAGCATTGCGGTGCTCATGATGCAGATCTCGCCCTCGGGCGCCTGGGACATGTCGGCCCGCTTCAAGAGCCTGGTGCATCAGGCCCTTGTCACCGTGGAAGCGGCGGAATGATTGGTATCCCCGGGCAGCATCTGTATGATATCCAAAGAGTTGTCAATAAATTCGCCTGATCCTGCCCGGTACGCTTCCGCTTCAAGGGGATGATGCCCGGTTGGTATGCGGGAATTGTCCGGTTTATTTTGGAGGGGCGTGTGCCAGTACTCTTTCTGCGAACCATGCTGTTGGCAATGACGCTGCCAGTCCTGCTGTCCTGTTCAGAGGCAGCCGACGAATCACAGGGCTCTTCGGAGCCTCGGGGTGTGGCCGTAGCCGCCTATGAGGTGAAAAGCCGGGATCTGACCCGTGTGGTCAATCGCACTGGTACTGTGGAAGCCCGTCATAGCATTCGTATCGCATCACAGATGACGGGTAACATCCTTGAGGTATATTTCGAGGAAGGGGACCGCGTGACCAGGGACCAGGTTCTCGCCCGCCTTGATACCCGGGAGCATCAGGCACAGCTTACGCGCGCCCGCGCGGTGCTTTCCCGGGCACAGACAGACTACGATCGCGTCAATGAACTGCTCGAACGCGGTGCCATCAGTCGTTCGGAATATGATGAGGTGGCTGCGGATCGCGATGTGGCTTCGGCGGAAGTCGAATTATGGGAAACCCGGGTCGATTTCGGCACCATCCGGGCCAGTCAGGATGCCGTGATCACGGCCCGGCACGTGGAGGCAGGCGATGCGGTATCAACGAATGAGATACTGTTCGAGATGGCCGATGACTCGGTACTGCGTGTCCGCCTGGCCGTTTCGGACCGGGATGTCGGCGGAATCACGACCGGCTCGGAGCTTCCGCTCCGTATGGATGCTCTTCCGGATACCACGGTTACCGCTACAGTACGCAGGGTATTCCCCGCAGCCGACCCCGGCAGTCGCCTGGTTCCGGTCGAACTTGAACTGACCGGCATCCCGGAGGGTGTGACGGTGCGTCCCGGTTACCTGGCACGGGCGACCCTTGATATCGATTCCCGTGATGACGTGTTGGCCGTTCCCGGCGAAGCGCTGCTCGGTTCCGAAGGTGACGAGTACTGGGTCTATATCATCAATACGGAAAACCGGCTGCAGCGCCGGCATGTGACGCCGGGTGTGGCCCGGCGTAACTGGACGGAAATTCTCGACGGCCTGGAGCCGGGCGAGATCATTGTCGGCACCAATCCCACCAACTTCCAGGACAATATGCTGGTACGGGTCACGCAATGGATTGACGGACAACCGGCGGATGCACCGGAAATTGCCCGGTCGGAGTAATCCATGGCGGAATCTCGCAAGCAACAGAACGATGTTGATGCAGTGGCAGAGGAGCGCAGGGGTATAACGGCCCAGGCCATCCGCAGGCCTATTGGCACCCTGGCGGTGACAGCAGTCGTGATTGTCATGGGCTTTTTCTTTCTCGATCGCCTGCCCGTGGACCTGTTGCCGCAAATCAACTATCCCCAGATTCGTGTGACGGTCAATTACCCGGGTACCGCGCCGGAAGTGATGGAGGAGCAGGTCACCCGCGTCCTGGAAAGCAATCTGGCATCCACGGAGAATCTGGTCAGCCTCCAGAGTCGTGCCTCGGAAGGGCGCACCAATGTCAATCTGATCTTCGAGTACGGGACCAATCTGGATCTTGCACTGCAGGACGCCTCGCGCAACCTGGAACTGGCTCGCACCCAGTTGCCTGAGGGCATCCTGCCGCCCCGCATTTACAAACAGGATCCGGCCGCCGACCCGGTGTATCAGGCGGGCGTGACCTCCACCATACGCTCGGAAATCGAGGTGCGCGACTGGCTGGATAACCGTCTCGTGCCGCAACTGCTTTCGGTCCAGGGTGTCGGTGGTGTCGAAGTCGCCGGTGGTCGGATGCGGGAAATGCAGGTCGTGCTGGATCAGGAGCGCCTCAATCATTATGGACTGTCGCTGGAAGCGGTCATGGCGGCCATCCGCGATGAAAACATCGACATCGCCGCCGGTCAGGTTACCTCGGACACCTTTGATGTCATGGCCAAGACCGATGGGCGCTATGGCAGCATCGAGGACCTGGCTGCAGTGAGCCTGGCCATCCCCGGTAGTGCGCAGCGCATACCACTGGAAGAGGTCGCAGACGTGCGGGACAGCCATCGGGAACAGCGGATTTTTGTCCGTCTCAATGGCCTTCCGGCGACCCAGCTGTCGGTGATGAAATTGCCCGATGCCAATACCGTCGAGGTGGTGGACGAGGTTGCCGCGGAAATCCGACGTCTGCAACAGAGCGGTTTCATTCCCGAAGACATGGAAGTGCAGGCCACCACCGACGCGTCCTTTTTCATCCGGTCCTCGGTTTCTGCTGTCAGTACGGCCGCCATACTCGGTGGGGTGTTGGCCATGCTGGTGGTGCTGCTTTTCCTGGGCAGCATACGCAAAAGCTTCATTGTCGGCCTGTCCATTCCCATAGCGATCATGGCGACCTTCAGCCTGATGGGCCTGGGCAACCTGACCCTCAATATCATGAGTTTGGGTGGATTGGCGCTGGGTGTCGGGCTTCTGCTCGACAATGCCATTGTCATGCTGGAAAACATCTTCCGGCACAATGAAAAACTCGGCAAATCACCGGATGACGCCGCGTTTGAGGGGGCACGCGAAGTCACCTCGGCGGTCATTGCCGCTACCCTGACCAATCTGGCGGCCGTATTGCCTTTCCTGCTGATCACGGGTCTGGTTTCGATGATCTTCCAGGAACTGATCCTGACCATATCCTTTGCCATTGTGGCCTCATTAGCGGCCGCCTTGACCCTGGTGCCCATGCTGGCTGCATTGCTGGCCCGGGTCCGCTTCAGCAGTGGATTGAGCCGCTCGGCGTTCCATCGCGGATTCAATCGTGGCCTGGCCGCACTGACGCGGGTATATGGCGGGTGCCTGGCTGCTGCCCTCAAGCTGCGCTACGCCGTGGTGGGACTGGCTTTCGCCGCCCTGTTCGGCGTTTATCTGCTGGTACAGGACCTGGGTAACGACTTCCTGCCGCAGGTGGACGATGGCAATTTCAGTGTATCCATGTCCTTCCCACCAGGTGCGCCACCGGACTTCACCAATGAAGCATCCAGGCTGCTGGAAAGCACGATCTCGGAGATGCCTCATATAGAAAGCATCTTCACCATTTCCGGTGGTCACCTGGGTGGTGGAATCCTGAATGAGCGACCCGGCACGGCGCGTTTCAGCCTGCGTCTGGTGCCGGCCAGCGAGCGTCCTGACTACCCCGCCGGTCGTTGGGTCTCGGAGTTGCAGGAGCGCCTGGATGCGATGGATATTGCCAGTGCGCGCATATTTGTGCGGGCACCCCGGATCCAGGGTATCCGGACCAACCTGGCCGGTTCCGAGATTTCCATCGGTCTGGTGGGGGAGGAAATTGCGATGCTCGATCAGGTCGGTCGTGACCTGGTCCTGCATCTGGAAGATATCGAAGGGCTGGAGAACTTCGATCTGAGCCGCGATGATCGCACACCGCTGTTGAACGTGGATGTCGATCGCGAGCGCGCCGCTGAGCTGGGATTGCAATCGGCCGAGATCGGACAGGCGGTGCGTACCGCTGTGTTGGGAACGGTGCCGACGCGCTACAGTACGGCGAGTGCCGAATACGACATTCGGGTCCTGTTGCCGCGTGAAAATGTCCGGGACCGGGATGATCTGGGCGATCTGGTGATGTTCCGGCGCGACGGCGAACCGGTCAGACTCAACGATGTTGCCCGCTTTGATCTGACGGACGGACCGGCACATATTGAGCGGGAGAACCAGGTGCGTATCGTGCGTATCAATGGGGATGTGAACCCGGAGCTGTCCGACGTCGGTTCGGTAAACGATGCAATCCGGGCACGGATGCAGGATTTCCCTCTTCCGGAAGGCTATAACCTTATCTACGGCGGCGAAGAGGAAGTGATCCAGGAAACCAATCGTAACCTCTACACCGTGATAGCCCTGGCCATATTCCTGGTGTTTGTGGTCCTTGCAGTACAATATGAGCGCATTGCCAATCCCCTGATCATCCTGTCCGCGGTGCCCCTGGCACTGACGGGGGTGGGCGGTATGTTGTGGCTTACCGGCACCAATTTCAGCGCGCCGGTGATGCTGGGTGTGATATTGCTGGTGGGGATTGTGGTCAACAATGCCATTCTGCTAGTGGAATACATCGAGCTGGGGCGCCGTCGCGAATCCCTGTCCCTGTTTGATGCTGTGCGTCAAGCCGGGGAGATCCGTTTCCGTCCGATACTGATGACCACCTTTACTACCGTCTGTGGCATGCTGCCACTGGCCATTGGCATTGGCGAGGGTGCCGAGCTGATGCGACCGCTGGCCATTGCCGTGGTTGGCGGTTTGCTCGTGTCGATGCTGTTGACGCTTTTTGTGGTGCCCTGTATGTACGTCATCATCAACGGCTTTGCCGAAGCGATGAAGCGCTTCCTGACCGGCAGGCCGTCAGCCCTTTCGACGGCCGGACAAGGGAGTTGATCGGAAATCATGTGGCGCCTGCTAGCACTGTACTTTTTCCTATTGCCAGTCATGGCCGCGCCCCTTGTTGCACAGCCGCTGCCGGAGCCGCGTACCCTGCCTGAAGGGCTACAGACCGTACGCTTTCACAGCGAAGCCATCGGTCGGGAGACCAAGTACGATATTGTATTGCCGCCAGGTTATGAGGAGGGGGAAGAAGCGTACCCGATTGTCTATCTGCTTCACGGGTATATGCAAAACTACACGGTCTGGGGACGCAATCTTGGTGCGGCAGAACTGGCACGGGAGCTGGGAGACCTGATCCTTGTCATTCCGGATGCTGGCAACAGCTGGTACCTGAACTACGCAAGCAGTGAAGGTGGTTCGCCCAACCAGTGGGAGGATTTTATCGTCCGTGACCTGATCGGGCATGTGGACAGTAACTTTCGCACGATCAGCGAGCGAGAGGGACGGGCCATTGCTGGATTGTCCATGGGTGGTTATGCTTCTGTCCTGTATGGTCTGAAAT
>PWQG01000419.1 GCA_003556835.1 Gammaproteobacteria bacterium | reverse complement strand
ATCACACAGACAGAGCAGACCGTTGATCACCGACTGATGCCGGGCAGCGCCCCCGGTGCAGTGCAGCAATGTCCGGCCCGCTGGTGGCGCCTGTGGATAACGCCAGGATTCTCCGGGCGCCTGCACCAGCACCAGACCCGAAAGTCCTGGCACCGCCAGTATACGCCCCACACTGTGCGTGAGCACGTTCTGGCCATGCAATGTCAGGTATTGTTTTGCGGTCTCACCGCCGAGGCGGCGGCCGGAACCGGCCGCCGGTATGATGGCCCACAGGCCCGGTCGCTCGGACATCTCAGGGTTCCAGGAAAAGATAGAAGACTTCGTCGTCCCGGATCATGCCCAGTTCACTGCGGGCCCGATGCTCGACGGCATCAATCCCGTCCTTGAGATCCATGACCTCGATCTCAAGCCGCTCATTGCGCTCACGCAGCTCCGCGTTTTCCAGGGTCTGGGCCTGAACCCGGGATTCAAGCTGCCGCAGGTCAGCGAGGCTACCCTCGCCGATCCAGAGCCGGTACTGCAAAAACAGCAGCGCCAGCACAAGTCCTGCAGCAATGACTTTCATGCTTCCGGTCCTCAGCCTGTCACGTGACTGAACTCCTCGAGTCCGCGATAGCGAGCCCGACTGCCGAGCTCTTCTTCGATACGCAGCAGTCGATTGTACTTGGCCACCCGATCCGAGCGGCACAAGGAGCCGGTCTTGATCTGCCCGGCTCCCGTGGCCACCGCCAGGTCAGCGATCGTGGTGTCCTCGGTCTCTCCACTTCGATGGGAGATGACTGCTGTATAACCCGCCTCGCGCGCCATTGCAATAGCTTCGAGGGTCTCGGTCAGGGTGCCGATCTGGTTGAATTTGATCAGGATGGAATTGCCTACACCATCGTTGATGCCGCGTTGCAGGATCCGGGTATTGGTGACAAACAGGTCATCACCAACCAATTGCACACGATCGCCCAGCTTGCGGGTCAATTTCGCCCAACCATCCCAGTCACTTTCATCCATGCCGTCTTCAATGGACAGGATGGGATAGTCGTCACAGAGCCGGGCCAGATAATCGGTGAACTCCGCAGAGTCGTAATCGGCATTTTCGCCCTTGAGACGGTATCGGCCATCACTGTAGAACTCCGAGGCGGCACAATCCAGGGCCAGCCGGATGTCCTGGCCCATTTTAAGACCTGCCTTTTCCACCGCTTCGATGATGGCTTCCAGCGCGGCGGCATTGGAAGGCAGATCCGGTGCGAAGCCACCCTCGTCTCCCACCGCCGTACTCAGGCCCTTGGCCTTGAGCACCGACTTGAGGGCGTGGAATATCTCGGCGCCATGGCGCAGGGCTTCCGAGAAGCTCGGTGCACCCACCGGCTGGACCATGAATTCCTGGATATCGACATTATTGTCGGCGTGCTCGCCACCATTGATGATGTTCATCATCGGTACCGGCAGGCTGAGCCCTCCGGCCGGTGTTCCGTTGAGCCGGGCGATATGAGAGTACAGAGAAACACCGGCTTCCGCGGCAGCCGCACGGGCTGTTGCCAGGGAAACCGCCAGAATGGCGTTTGCTCCCAGACGACCCTTGTTTTCGGTGCCATCGAGTTCGATCATCGCCCGGTCAATGGCCTTCTGGTCGGCCGGATCCCTGGCCAGCAGCAGATCCCGGATTTCCCCCTTGATGTGACCCACCGCCTTCAAAACGCCCTTGCCAAGATAACGGCCGGCATCCTTGTCACGCAGTTCCAGTGCTTCGCGTGAACCGGTGGAGGCACCCGAGGGCGCGCAGGCCGAAGCGGTGACACCGCTACTCAGCACCACATCGGCTTCAACGGTGGGGTTGCCCCGTGAGTCGAGCACTTCACGCGCCCGTATATCTTTGATTTCTGACATGTTCTCCCCTGTGTTTCCCTGAACCCGGATCTGCGATCCGGGATTACCTCATGATGACAGACGGTGACGGATTTCAGCCCGTCGGCAGCGGCGGAAAGGACTTGACCAGATCATCAAGTGCCTTCATCTGCTGCAAAAATTCTTCCAGACGATCCAGCGGCAGCGCGCAGGGCCCGTCACACAATGCGCGGTCGGGATCCGGATGCGATTCCAGGAACAGCCCGGCAATACCCTGGGCAATACCGGCACGGGCCAGGCTCGTCACATCGGCCCGGCGTCCGTCCGCGCCACTGGCCAGACCGCCGGGTTTCTGCAGGGCATGGGTGACATCGAAGACCACCGGACAGGCCATGCTTTTGAGCACGGGAAAACCGAGCATGTCCACCACCAGATTATTGTAGCCGAAACTGCTGCCACGCTCGCAGAGCATGAGCCGATCATTCCCGCATTCCTCGAACTTGGTGAGGATGTGTCGCATCTCCTGCGGTGCCAGAAACTGGGCCTTCTTGATGTTTATTGCCGCTCCGGTCGTGGCCATGGCCTGCACCAGATCAGTCTGCCGGCACAGAAAAGCGGGCAATTGCAGAATGTCGGCCACTTCGGCGACCGGGCCGGCCTGGTGCGGTTCGTGCACATCGGTCAGTACCGGCACCGAAAAGCGCGAGCGGATGGCATCCAGAATGGCCAGCCCCCGCTCCATACCCGGACCCCGGTAGGAGTGAATGGAGGAGCGGTTGGCCTTGTCAAAGGAGGCCTTGAATACATAGGGAATGCCCAGGCGACGGGTGACTTCCACATGATGGGCAGCCACTTCCATGGCCAGGTCTTCGGACTCGAGTACGTTCATGCCGCCAATCAGCACAAAGGGCTTGCTGTTGTCGAACTGCAGGCCGGATACATCCAGGGTCTCCCGGGCCATCAGGATTCCTCCCCCGCGCCATATTTTGCCTGATGCGCCAGGGCCGCTTCGATGAAACCGGTGAACAGGGGGTGACCATCACGCGGCGTTGACGTGAACTCGGGGTGGAACTGACAGGCCACGAACCAGGGATGATCCGGCGCCTCGACCACTTCGACCAGGGAGTCATCCCCCGAGCGTCCGGCGATCCGCAGCCCGGCCGCCTTCAGTCGATCGACATAGGTATTGTTGACTTCGTAGCGATGTCGATGACGTTCGATGATCACGTCCTTCTGATAACAGGCGTAGGTGGTCGACTCGGGATCCAGGCGGCAGGGCTGGGCACCGAGGCGCATGGTACCGCCCAGGTCGGAATCCTCGTCGCGTTGCTCCCGGCTGCCGTCGGCTTCCACCCACTCACTGATCAGGGCCACCACGGGATCCTGGCAGTCCGCCTTGAATTCTGTGCTATGCGCTTCTTCCAGCCCCAGCACATTGCGCGCATATTCAATCACCGCAACCTGCATGCCAAGGCAGATCCCCAGGTAGGGAACACCCTGCTCCCGGGCGTACTGCACCGTGAGGATCTTGCCATCGACACCGCGCAATCCGAAGCCACCCGGCACCAGTATCGCGTGTACCCCTGCCAGCAGGCCGGTGCCGTGCACCTTGACGTCGGAGGAATCGATGTAGCGGATATTGACCCGGGTGCGGGTACGGATGCCCGCGTGGGTCACCGCCTCGATCAGGGATTTGTAGGCGTCGAGCAGGTCCATGTACTTGCCGACAATCGCGATGGTCACTTCCTGCTCGGGGTTGAGCTGGGCATCCACCACGGCGTCCCATTCAGACATGTCTGCCTGCGGACAGTCAATATTGAACTTCTGTACAATAATCTCGTCCAGTTCGGCGGTACGCAGAACGGCCGGCACCCGGTAGATGGTATCGGAATCCGGCAGCGATACCACTGCAGGTAATTCCACATTGGTGAACAGGGCGATTTTGCGGCGCGCCGACTCGGCGATGGGCTGCTCGGAACGACAGATCAGCACATCCGGCTGGATACCGATGGAGCGTAATTCCTTGACCGAGTGCTGGGTGGGCTTGGTCTTGGTCTCCCCGGCGGTGCTGATGTACGGCACCAGGGTCAGGTGCATGAAAAGCGCACGGGCGGAACCGAGTTCCACACGCAACTGCCGCACCGCTTCCAGGAACGGCAGGGACTCGATGTCACCCACCGTGCCACCGATTTCCACCAGGGCCACATCGGCATTGCCTGCGCCATCAATGATCCGGCGCTTGATCTGATCGGTGATGTGGGGAATGACCTGGATGGTGGCCCCGAGATAGTCACCCCGGCGCTCCCGGCGGATCACTTCCTCGTAGACGCGGCCCGTGGTGAAGTTGTTGCGAGCAGACATGGTGGTGCGGATGAAACGTTCGTAGTGCCCAAGATCGAGATCGGTCTCGGCGCCGTCCTCGGTGACAAAGACTTCACCGTGTTGGAACGGACTCATGGTGCCCGGATCCACATTAATGTAGGGATCGAGCTTGAGCATGGTGACGTTGAGGCCACGGGCTTCGAGAATCGCTGCGAGAGAAGCGGAGGCGATGCCTTTACCCAGTGAGGAAACCACACCGCCTGTAATGAAAATATATCGCGTCATTAACGCCCCATCCAAAATTCAGAATTGTATTGACTGCGGTGTAACAGCGATAAAAAGAAGCGCTACACAAGCTGTGTTCAGATGGGGTTGTAGATTACCACAGCCCCCCAGACCGGCTCAATCGAATTCTGAGCCGCGGCCCGATTCCGGCCCGCGCCAGAACAGGCTCCAGCCCACTTCCCCTTTATTGGCAACAAAACCATCACAGGGACCAAACCCGCCGATCCAGGCCAGCTCACCATCGACCCACAACAGCGGGATGCGGTCACGCTGCCAGGGCGGCACCCCGGATTCCTGGAACAGCTGTTTGAGCGATTTGCCAGGGCGACCAGGCAGTCGGCAACGGTCGCCGGCCCGCCGGTAGCGCAGCTCGATATGCGCCCCGGCTGGCAGTTTCAGATTTCCGCCGATGTGTTCCCGGGCCTGCAGCTGACCGTTGCCGGGTAACGGCAATTCAGCTTCCACGGACGGATCCCAGGCAATCGGGGCCTCCGGCAAAGGCAACAAGGATTCATCACGCAGCAGATGCAATCGCCTGCGGAAGCACCGCAATTGCCATCCCTGCCATCGCACCTCGGCCCGGCCATCATCCCTCGCCTGCAACAACTCAACGGCCATGCGCTGCAACTGGCGGCCACCGGGCTCCGGGCAAGCGTGATCCTGTAACCAATGGCGCAGGCAGTTACGGCGTCGAGCCTCATCGAGGCGCAACAACAGGTCAATCCGCGGCTGCTCACCCCCGGCCAGACAATGCATGAGATCCTGCTGTGCCAATGTCCGGTTCAGCACATGACTCTCGGCGCACAGTGCGGCGCTGCGCCGGGCATTATCCCGCCAGCCCGGCCAGCGCTGATCCATCAGCGGCAACAACTCATGACGCAGGAAATTGCGATCCATACCGGTATCACGATTGCTCTCGTCCTCGATCCAGGCCAGTTGTCGCTGCTGCGCCCAACGCGCCAGCGCAGCGCGGTCAAACGCCAGCAAGGGTCTCAGCACAAGGCCGTCGGCCAGTGATCGGACGCCGGGAATCCCGGCCAGGCCGCCGGGGCCGGCACCACGGATCAGGCGCAGAAACAGGGTCTCGATCTGATCATCAGCGTGATGGGCAGTCATCAATGCAGTGTGGCTGTCCATGGCGCCGGCAAAGCATCGGTAGCGCTCTTCGCGGGCCCGGGTCTCGGGACTGCCTGTACCCTGCCAGAAATCGGCCGACAGACGATCACAATGCAGGCTGATGCCAAGCATTTCACACTGTTCGATACAGAATTTCTGCCAGATATCCGCGCGCTCACTGATGCCGTGATTGACGTGGATGGCGGCCAGGGTCAGCGCTTTGCCTGCCGGATCAAAAAGCCTGCCCTGACGCTGTAGATCATGGCAGGCATGCAGCAGGACCATCGAGTCCAGACCGCCGCTGAGGGCCAGCAGCAGGCGCCGAATCCGCCCGTCACCGGGAAGCAGGTCCTGCAGTGCCTGCTCCAGGGCGGCCGGCTGGAACATGGATCAGGCCTGGATGCCGTAACTCATCAGGCGGGTGTAACGGCGCTGCACCAGATCATCAATATCCATGGTCTGCAGCCTTTCCACCTGATCGATCAGTGATACCCGCATGGACTCGGCCATGGCCTTGACGTCGCGGTGGGCTCCGCCCAGCGGCTCGGGAATGGTGGCATCAACGATCCCGAGCTCTTCCAGGCGCGTCGAGGTGACCCCCATGGCCTCGGCTGCCGCGGCGGCGTGCTCCGAGGACTTCCAGAGAATCGTGGCACAACCTT
>PWQG01000476.1 GCA_003556835.1 Gammaproteobacteria bacterium | reverse complement strand
CGCTGGTACTGCTGCAGTTGCTGCAGTTTCTGTTGTTCCGCCTCCAGGCGCTGGTGCATGAAAGCCACGGCGCGGGCAGCCTTCTTGGCCTCCAGATCCGCGACTTTCAGCACCGGCGCCAGGCGGGTGGAGCGTTTCATCCGCCACTACCCCCTACCCCACCCTGTCCGGCATCCCCTCCAGGCGCCTGGGTGCGCGCGCGCGGCTTCAGGGCGGTGACATTGGTTTTTGCAGGCTGGCCGCCAGCCGGTCCCGACGCAGCGCCCTGTGCTTCGGCCTGTCGGGTGGACTGCTGTTGCCGCGCCAGCACGGGCTGCATGACCCGCTCCAGTCGCTTGCGCGCTTCGGGCAGGGAGACCTGCTGACCCAGTCCCTGTTGCAGGTACTGTCGCAGATGCGGCATGCGTTCGATGGCCTGATCAATATCGGGGTCTGTCCCCGTATTATAGGCACCGACACTGATCAGGTCGCTGTTCTGCTGGTACAGGGAATAGACACGGCGGAACAGACGCGCGTATTCCAGATGCTCTTCGTCGACCACCGCCGGCATCACCCGGCTGATCGAGGTCTCGATATCAATGGCCGGGTAATGCCCCTGTTCGGCGAGACTGCGCGACAATACCACGTGGCCGTCGAGAATGGCCCGGGCCGAATCGGCAATGGGATCCTGCTGATCATCGCCTTCGGTAAGCACGGTGTAGAAAGCAGTGATGGAACCCTCTCCATGATCCCCATTACCGGCTCGCTCCACCAGCTGCGGCACCTTGGCAAAGACCGAAGGCGGATACCCCTTGGTGGCTGGTGGTTCGCCGATGGCCAAGGCAATTTCGCGTTGTGCCATGGCATAACGTGTCAGTGAGTCCATCAAGAGCAGCACGTTGTGGCCCTGGTCACGAAAACCTTCCGCGATCCGGGTGGTCACCACCGCAGCCCGCAGGCGCATTAGCGGTGAGTCATCGGCTGGTGACGCGACCACCACGGAACGCTTGAGGCCCTCTTCCCCCAGAATCTCATCAATGAACTCCTTGACCTCGCGGCCGCGCTCACCGATCAGGCCCACCACAATGATGTCGGCTTCAGTGAAACGGGTCATCATGCCCAGCAATACACTTTTACCCACACCACTGCCGGCAAACAGGCCGATGCGTTGTCCGCGCCCGACCGTCAGCAAGGCATTGATGGCGGTGATGCCCACATCCAGGGGTTTGCGGATGTGTTGCCGCTGCAGGGGGTTGATGACAGTGTGTTCGGGAACCACGCGGGACTTGTCGGTATCCAGTGCTCCCTTGCCGTCGATGGGATCCCCGAAGCCATTGAGTACCCGCCCCATCAGGCCGGGACCGACTTCCAGGCGTCGGACATCCGGCGCGGGAATGACACGGGCGCCAGGTTGCAGGCCATTGACCTGCATCAGGGGCATGAGAAAGATACGTGGTCCGTCAAAACCCACCACCTCGGCTTCGACCAGATCGGCGTCGTCATGACCAATCAGACAGCGACTGCCAAGAGAGACGCGGCAGCCGACCGCTTCGAGTGTGAGTCCGACCACCCGCGTCAGGTAACCTTCAATTACCGGGTGCACCTCGGCGGGACGGCTCGGCTGATAGCGGCGGATGCGCTGGGCGAGGGATTGGCGACCGATGTTCATTCCTGCGATTCCGTTTCGGTTCGCGGCTTGACGAGAGGTTCCGGCGCCTCTTCCAGTGCTTCCTCGCTGTCGCCATCGACCTCTTCGTCAACCAACTGGCGCGACATGATCTGTTCGATGACACGCTGGAAGCGATGCTCGGTGGTGTAGTCGACCACGCTCTGCTCGGTCTCGATCCGGCAACCTCCCGCTGCGATATCACGGCGGGCCTGGGCCTGCCAGTTCTCGCCACCTTCGTCGATGGCCTGTTCCAGCAGTGGCAGGTCTTCGGGATTGACCAGTATGCGCAGGTTGTCACGGGTCGGTGGCAGCACTTGCAGCGCTTCGCGGATCACCGACAGCAACGTCGACCGATCCAGTTCCAGTTCGCGCTGCACCACCTGTCGGGCGATTTCCTCGACCAGTTTCAGCAGAGCCTGCTCAAGCTGGTAGTCCTGTTCATTCAGGGCATGACTCAGACTGGTGGCCAGTCGGTTGAGCCGGGCCAACTCGGCATTGATTTCTTCACGAGCCGCCTGCAGACCTTCTTCGCGCCCCTGTTCGCGGCCTTCGACAAGCCCCTGTTCGTAGCCTTCTGCATGGCCCTCGGCACGTCCCGCGGCGTGGCCTTCGGCATGCCCCAAATGCCGCGCCCTCTGTTTCTCCGCTTCGAGCTGCTCTTGCGTACCACTGCTGTCAGCCTCTGCTCCGGCTGGCGTTGGCTGCTGTTCGTCACTTTGCGCGGATTTTTTCTCGCGCCGGGGATCCTCTCTGGGTTCGACCGGAATCAGCCGGCCATCGGAAGTTATGGACGGTGGCAGCCAGTTTTTGATCGGGAGTTCTTCCAGATCGCCGGCGCTGATGCGGTTGTTGCTGTCAAAGGGATGTCGCTTCATGGGCCTGCCCCTCAGATCATTTCATCACTGGCGCCACCGAGCTGGATTTCACCAGCATCGGCCATGCGCCGTGCCACGGCAAGAATGTCTTTCTGGGCTGCTTCGACTTCGCTGATACGCACTGGCCCCTTGGCTTCGAGATCATCACGCAGCAATTCGGCGGCACGTTTGGACATGTTGCCAAAAATTTTCTCTTTGAGTGTATCATCTGCCCCCTTGAGGGCCAGAATGAGGGCCTCGGAGGAGACCTCGCGCAGCAGGGCCTGGATTCCACGGTCATCAACATCGGCGAGGTTGTCAAAGACAAACATCAGATCCTGGATCTGCAGGCTCAGGTCCTCGTCCACTTCGCGGATCGAGTCCATGAGCTCCTGTTCCACGTTGCCGTCCAGGTGGTTCATGATCTCGGCCGCGGTCTTGGTGCCGCCGATGACCGTGGAGGGATTCGACCCTTTGCCGGAGAACTGCTTCTCCAGAATGAAATTGAGTTCCTTGAGCGCGTCTGGTTGCACACTTTCCAGGGCAGAGATACGCATCATCACTTCCAGCCGTGCTTTTTCCGGCAGATTGGCCAGGATGCCGGCGGACTGATCGGCCTCCAGGTAACTGAGCACCACGGCCTGGATTTGCGGATGTTCATGGCGGATGACATCGGTGACCGAGCGCGGATCCATCCATTTGAGGGCATTGATGCCGCCACTGGAACCGCCCAGGAGTATGCGATCGAGCAGACTGCTGGCGCGGTCTTCTCCCAGCGCCTCGTTCAGCATGTTGCGGATATAGTTATCCGCGCCCACGCCCAACCCGCTTTGGGTGCCACAATCCTTGAGGAACTCGTTGAGCACCAGCTCCACGGTGTCCTGGGTGACCGACTTGAGGCCGGTCATGGCCGTGCCCACTTTCTGCACTTCCTTCGGCCCCATCTGCTTTAACACCTCGGCGGCATCTTTTTCACCCATGCTCATCAGCAGGATGGCGGCTTTTTCCACCGAGTTCATGCCCTGTGTCGGGCTTCTCTGTTCTTCAACCATCTTTATCGATCCAGTGTTTGACTACCTGGGCCACGCGGGCCGGATCCTGCGCCACCATGCCACGCACTGCGGAGAGTTGCCGGTCGTAGCTGTCATCGGGTCCGGGCAGCATCACGTCATCACTGCCCCTGAGGGTCACCGATTCATCACCCATGCCTTCCAGATTGAGGTCGGCGAACTCGCCATCACCCGCTTTTTCACTCAGTTTTCGCGGCTCATTGCCACCGCTGGCAATCTTGCGCAGCACCGGCAGCAGCACACCAAAGGCAAGCACCAGTACAAACAGGCCGGCCAGGAACTGACGCAGGGCACTGGCAACCCAGGGCTCCTGCCAGAACGGCATGCTGATCGGTTCATCCGGCGCCAGCGAGGCAAAACGTTGATTGAGCACGGTCACACTGTCGCCACGCTCGGCGCTGAAGCCGATGGCATCGCGCACCAGCGCGCGCACTCGGTCCAGGTCATTTTCACTCCAGGTTTCGGCGCCGGCTGCAGTTGCGGCGCCATCGTCAATGACCACGGCAACGGACAGGCGTCGCACACTGACCGGATCGAAATTGGTGTAGCTGATGGTGCGGTCCACCTCGTAGTTGCGTGTGGCCTGTTCACGCGAGTTGCCGGCAGCCTGCCCCTGCTGGGCTTCCGCCTGCTCGGCATTTTCCGGCACCTGGGCATCGACCGGCGGCTGATTGGTGAGCGCGCCGGGTATGCCCTGTTGTCCGGCCATGCCGGTGCGATTCTCCAACAGGGATTGTTCGCTGCGCAGTACCTGTACCTCGGGATTGAACTGTTCGGCCGCCTGTTCCGTGCGGGTGAAGTCGATATCCGCGGACACCTCGGCAGTGAAGCGGCCGGGACCAACAATGGGTTGGAGAATCCGGGTGATACGCTCTGAAAGTGTGTCTTCGTAGCGACGGATATAATCCAGCCGCTCGCTGGCTGCCACCAGGTTGCTGTCTTCACGCTTGCGGGTCAGCAGATTGCCCTGCTGGTCGACAATGGTCACATCCTCGGGCTCCATTTCCGGCACACTGGAAGCGACCAGGTTGGCGATGGCCTGCACCTGTGTTTCACTCAGGCCGCGAGCGGAGGTGAGGGTGAGAAATACCGACGCTGTGGGTTTGCGGGAATTGCGCATGAACACCGATCGCTCGGGCGTTGCCAGGTGTACCCGCGCGGCCTGGACATTGCGCAGGCCGGTGATGGTGCGTTGCAGTTCACCTTCCTGGCTGCGACGGTAGCGGTTCATTTCCATGAACTGGCTGGTACCGAGGCCCTGGTCTTCGTCCAGGAATTCGTAGCCGTAGCCATTGTCCCGCGAAACTCCCGCGCTGGCGATCTGCAACCGAACCTGTGACACCCGGTCACTCGGTACCAGGATTATCCCGCTGCCCGGGTCCATGCGATACCGGATACCCTCGGCATCCAGCACATTGATCAACTCGGAGGTGTTATAACCCTGCATATTGCCATACAGGGGCTGGAAGTCTTCGGACTGGGACCACAGTACCACGGCAAAACCCAGGGCCACGCTGGCGGCCAGGGCGATCAACAGGCCCATCTGGCGCAGCAGATCCATACGACCGAAACCGGACAGGAAGTTGCTGCGCAGCGCTGCGCCGCTCGATGCTCCGCCTTCGCCGCCTCCGCCCTGCGGTCGTGTTGCTCCTGCGCTATCGGCTGTTGCCATGTTCCTTGTCCTCGAACCCTGTGATTCTTGTCAGCGCCATCAGATGGGCATGTTCATGATGTCCTGGTAGGCATTGACCAAGCGATTACGTACCTGATTCATCGCCTCAAAGGAGACACTCGCCTTCTGCATCTGGATCATCACCTGGGTGATGTCGACATCCGGATCCCCGGTCTCGAAAGCGCGCTGCAATTCGCCCGACTTCATCTGTGTCTCGTTGACCGAATCGATGGCTTCGCGGACCATTTCCGAGAAACCACTGCGATTGACCGCATTCGGGCTTTCACTGCCCTGGACAGGGTTCTGTGTCGGATTCTCCAGGCCGGTGGGGCGCACGTCGCTGCTTTGCACCTGTTCGCGCATGCTGCGCATCTGGTGCAATACCTGTTTGATGTCCATTCTGTCTGAAATCGTGCTCATTGTTGCCATGCTCTCCCGTTTCAGGCGCTTACCAGTGATTCAACATTGATTCCGCAATCACGCATGCGGGCCAGTTTGTAACGCAGGGTACGGGCGCTGACACCGAGGATTTCCGCGGTCTCCTTGCGCCGACCACCCTGCTCGCGCAGGGTGCGCAATATGATTTCGAATTCACGTCGCTTGAGGTCGCTGCCCAGGGCGCTGACCTCGGATAATGTTTCGCTCAGTGGGTCTTGTGTGTCGTCTTCGTTTTCCGGAACAGCTTGTGCCGTCATGCTTTGTTGCGGGGCCGATTCCGCAGCCGCAATCGTACCGGTCAGTGCGTGCAGGCCGGGCTGTGCCGGGTCGATGCCCAGCCCGGTGGCAGTGATCCGGCCATCCTCCTGCAGGATCAGGGCGCGCTGAATGACATTGTCGAGCTCGCGCACATTGCCGGGCCAGGCGTAATCGCGCAGCAGCTGCCGCGCATCGGCGGCGAACACCACATCGCGCAGTCCCATCTGTGCGGCATGGCGCTGCAGCAGACGATCGGCCAGAGGCAGAATGTCAGCGCGGCGTTCACGCAGG
>PWQG01000184.1 GCA_003556835.1 Gammaproteobacteria bacterium | reverse complement strand
GAATCCTCTACCCATTGCAGTCGCTCTTGCTGCACCAGGGCCAGAATCCGGGGCGTGACCGCAGCCAGCTGGATGCCCTGTCCGGCAAAGGCCCGATGCAGTTCATCCAGGCGCTCGGCTGGCATCCACAAAGCGGTGTCGGCATCCTCATCAGGATTGCGCCCCGGATGCACCGCCAGGGCCAATTCGCCGGTATGTCCCGGCAGCAGGCTGTCCACCTGCAATTGCAGGGCAGCGGGTACCGCCTGCGGGGCCACGCCGGGCAGGAATGTGCGGGTGGCCATGAATTCGCGCACCGGCAAAAGTAGCAGTACCACAGCTTGCTTCTGCCGTCCCCGGACCTGATCGCCCCGGTCCAGGAGGCTGTGCGCCGCTGCCGCCAGGCTGGCCGGATCGTCCTCATCCTGCACGGGCCTGCAGCTGCCGCTGCCCAGATGGCAGAGTTCACCATCACACAACAGCAGCACATCCGATATCTGCTGCAGACATTCGCGCTCGGGGTCGGCTGCCGTCAGGCTCCGGAAAGTGTCAGTGATGCCGCGCAGCGAGATGCCCGCTGGCCGGGGTCGCCGGTTGTTGTCCTGCATGATTCCTGTTCCCTCGGACTGAATCAGTAGGACGTCGGGCGCGGCGGAATAGTTTGCCTGCTAAAACAATCAATCCTCTGCTGTTTCGCAGCGGTTACGTCCCTGTTTCTTGGCGAGATATAGTGCCCGGTCCGCACGCTCGAAGAAGGACTCCGGCGTGTCGCCACCCTGCCAGGCGGTCAGCCCGAAGGAGGCGGTGATCTGCACACGCTGCTCCTTGAAGTGGAAGGGCATCTGTTCGGCAGCGCGGCGCAGTTTGTCGAGTACATGCGCGGCATCGCGGATCCAGGTGTCGGGCATAAGGATGACAAACTCCTCGCCGCCGAAACGGGCCATGAAGTCGCTGCGCCGCAGGCGGCTCTCCAGTTCACGGCTGAGCAGTTTCAGCACCCGGTCACCGGCAAGATGGCCGAAGTTGTCATTGATCTGCTTGAAATTGTCGATGTCGCAGACGGCAAGGCAGAGCTGCCGGTCAACCGAACGTCGCTCCCGGCCTTCGGCCTGTTCCTGCTGCTCACAGGCATCCCGGATCTCGCGGTCATAGGCCGCGCGGTTGGGCAGGCCGGTCAGCTTGTCGCGCAGGGCCATGTCCTTCTGTGCCGCCAGGCGAGTGTGCAGGGTCTTCGCTTCACTTTCCATGCTGGCCATGCGCTCGTTGGCGGCCTGCAGCTGTTCGGCCAGGGCACGATCCTCGGATTCCCGTGTACTGCGGAATTGCTCAAGAGCGCCGAGTATGCCATCAAGTTGACCCTGCACGGACTGCTTCAGCTGATCGAGATCATCACTCTGCTCGACCTGGTCCTGCATGCCGCTGACCTGTTCGCGCACCGAGGCATCCAGCGCCTCGTCCGCATCACGACTGTTTTGCTGATGCGTCCCGGATGCCTCGAGTGCGGCATGCACCCGGGACAGGTTTTCCGTCATCTGGCTGAGAAACTGCTGGAAGTCCTCGCGCTCCTCATCGACGGACTGACTGATCACGGTGACGATGTCTTCCAGGGCCGCCACAAAATCGTACCAGTTCAGGCCACTTCTGATCCGGCGTTCGATGTCATTGACCAACTGCGCCGACTGTTTTGCTACATGTACATTTTCCAGAATGCGCAGCAACAGGGGTTCGACATGGTCGGCGATATAGGAGAAACCCGGCTCCATGAGGCCGGAGCGGTCGCGGACCAGCTCGCCTTCGACTCCTGCTTCATCCGCTTCCGGGGCGGGCTCCTGCGTTTCTCCGGCAGCTTCCTCTTCTTCCCCTCCGGTTCCAGGTGATACATCCAGCTCCAGCTCGGCATCATCAGCGGCGACCGCCTGCATGGCATCCGCGGCCACACTGTCGTCCGACTCATCCCCGGCGGGGCGCCATCGCCCGGTGTCTTCCGTGTCGGGCGCATTCACGACAGTTTCGTCTTCCACTCCGACCCGCAAGGCCTCATCCACCGGCCGACTGCGCAGCGAAGCCACACGGGCCGGGCGTTCAGCGTCAGCATACGAGGTCACAAGCTCCGGGTCGGACGTGGAGGCCTCTGCGCCCGGGTCCCCGACCACTGGCGATGCATCACCGGACGCAGCGGACCCGCCGTTCGTCTCGTATGCACCGGCTTCCGGGGTGACCGAAGGATTGGCGGCATTGCCCGCATCCGGGCCGTTTCCGAACAGACGGGCCAGCAGGCCGGGACGTGGCGACTCTTCTTCACGGGCGGCCAGCTCTCCGACCACCTGACGCAGCAATACCAGGAAATCGCGTACATTTTCGCCCGCGCGCTCGGCATCATTGCTTTTCTGTGGCAGGGAACGGGAAAAACGCTTCAGTCGGCGACGCAGTTCGCGCGAAAGGGGCACCCGCCCGAGTTGTTCCAGGCTGAGGCTCAGCGCCTGTTGCAGGGCAGCGCGCTCATCAGTTTTGCGACTGTCGAGACGCAGCACGGCGTCCTCGATCTGCTCCAGCAACTGCACCAGGCCGGTCTCACGATCCTCACGACGTAGCAGGGTGCGCAACTGGGCCAGTTGTTCATCAAGCCCGGGGTCCACACCATCACCGGCCAGACTCACACCCAGCAGACCGCGCCGCAGGATGGCGATGCGCTCACTCAACAACTTCTCGCGCTCTTCCTGTTCTTCCAGGGCGTCCAGGAACTTGCGTTTCCAGCGCTGGGCTTCCTTTTCATCGTCGTAACGTTGTCGCATGCCAGGCAGTCCGGTGGCTTAACGGTTTTTTCTCAGGACACAGGCCCTGTTTATCGGCCGATTTTATGCCATCTGAAATAAAAAAACCGCCGTGGCCCCGGAGGCGACGGCGGTTTTTCATCAAGCGGTACGTGATCGGGCACTTACATGGCTTCGCGCTCACGATTGACCAGGTAATCGACCACATCCAGCATGTCCTGCTGGGAGTTCACCGCCTGGTTGTTGACCACCAGGTACTTGCCATTGACGATCATGTTCGGTGTGCTCTGGATCTGGTAGTCCCGCATGCGCCGCTCGGCCTGATTGACCCGGGTGCGCACACCAAAGGAGTTGAAGGCCTGGCGGAATGCATCCTCGTCCACGCCGTTCTGCGCGAACAGGGTGGCAAGCTGATTTTCGTTCTGCAGGCGATTGCCGCGCAGGTTGATGGCGTCGAAGATTTCCTCATGCACCTGATCAACCACGTCCAGGGACTGGGCCGCGTAATAGGCCTGGGCATGGACCTGCATCAGGCTGTTCCAGATGGCGGGAAAGCGGATGAAATCAACATCATCGGGGGCGTTCCGGTGCCAGTTGTCAACCAGGGGCTGGAAACGGAAACAGTGATTGCAGCCGTACCAGAACACCTCGAGCACCTCGATCTTTTCCGGATCGGCGGTGCGCACGGCACTGGGCAGTTCCTCATAATGGGTGCCGGCCACGTACATGGAAGGCTGGGCCTGCAGGGCAAAGGCCAACGGGCCCAATATCAGCAGGGCAAGTATCTGTCGACGAAAGTTCTTGATCATTCCGGGCTCCACTCAATTCGCTATGGTGATCCGGCGCCAGTGCCGGACCATCCGTCTGCTCAGTGTGCAGTACAACGCACTTCAGCTTAATCCCTGCTTAACACGCTGGCAAGCATGGCCCACTAGTGGAGGCCGGAGATGTAGCTGGCCAGCGCCTCGATCTCGGTGTCGGTCAGACGCTCGGTGATGATACGCATCATGGCCTCCTGACCGTCGTTGTCACGCTCGCCGGAGCGGAAGGCGCGCAGTTGATCAGCAGTGTACTGGGCATGCTGTCCACCGAGGGCGGGCCAGCCTGCCTGGGCATTGCCCTGACCGGTCGGGGAGTGGCAGGCCGCGCAGGCGGCGATTTCCAGATCCGGCAGACCATCAAAATACAGCTGGCGACCCAGGGCGACCTGTTCCGGATCGGCGCCTTCCAGCGTGGTGTCCTGTTCCGCGTAGAATGCGGCGATGTCGAGTAGATCCTGGTCATCCATATTGTCCAGCATGCCACTCATGAGGGGAACTTCACGTTGTCCATCCCTGATGTCCATCAGTTGTTTGAACGTGTATTTGGCGTTCTGACCGGCCAGTTTCGGGTTCATCGGATCAGCGCTGTTGCCGTCATCACCATGACAGGCGGCACAGACCGCAACCAGCTGTTGGCCCGCGGCCGGATCGCCCGCCACAGCCAATGAGCTGAATGCCATCATGCTCAGCAGAGATACCAGGGAAAATGCAATCTTCTTCATGGAGTAATCCAGGTTCCTGATTAGTGTAGGGGGTTGTTTTTGCAAAGCTTGCCCAAACGGCGGGAGAGTATACCGCAAATCGGGCGCGGACTCTATCGCTGCAGTCATGGAATTAATCAGAGGTTCCCTTGAGGGTGGTGGCTGATTACAATGCGTCGATGAACTATGAAGCCACACAATTCATCACCAGCGCGCCCAGCCTGAAGCAATGCCCCCGTGACAGTCTGCGCGAGGTGGCCTTTGCTGGGCGCTCCAATGCCGGCAAGTCCAGCGCCATCAACACCCTGACCCGACAGAGCCGGCTGGCCCGCACCAGCAAGACGCCCGGTCGCACCCAATTGATCAATTTCTTCGAGGTGGCGCCGGGGCGTTATCTGGTCGACCTGCCCGGTTACGGTTTTGCCAAGGTACCACTGAAACTCAAGAACGAGTGGCAGCGGGATCTGGGCAATTACCTGACCGAGCGCCGCTCCTTGGCCGGACTGGTATTGCTGACCGACATCCGGCATGTGTTCAAGGACTTCGATCTGATGATGATCGAGTGGGCGACCCAGAGCGGCCTGCCCCTGCACATCCTGCTGACCAAGGCGGACAAGCTCAAGCGTGGGGCTTCACAGAATATTCTGTTGGCCACGCGCAAGGAGCTGGCCGAGCTGCCTGATGTGACGGTGCAATTATTCTCTTCACTCAAGCGAACGGGGGTGGAAGAGCTGCGCGAGCGCCTGGATCAGTGGCTGGACACGGTTGAGGAAACGGCGGCCCCCGACACTGGGACCGACACGGAAACGGAGACGGACACTGGCACCGATGGATTGGAACGAAGCGACTGAAGACCGCTCAGTGCGCCTCGTCCCAGTTATCACCGGTCCCGATATCCACCACCAGCGGCACATCCAGCGCCGCCGCGCTGGCCATGCGGAAACGCACACCCTCTGACAACAGCTCCACATCCGCCTCGGCCACCTCGAAAATCAGTTCGTCATGCACCTGCATCAGCAGCAGCGCATCGAGTGAGGCATCGCTCTCCAGCCAGTGATCGATATCCACCATGGCCTGCTTGATGATGTCGGCCGCGCTGCCCTGCATGGGGGCATTGATGGCGGTGCGCTGGGCGGCCTTGCGCAACATGCCGTTGGCGGCCTTGATGTCGGGCAGGTAGAGCCGGCGACCGAACAGGGTTTCGACATAACCCTTTTCTTCGGCCAGGGCGCGGGTGCGCTCCATGTAGTCGGCCACCCCGGGGTATCGCTTGAAATAAAGATCCACATAATGCTGGGCGTCATGGCGCTCGATACCAAGCTGTTTGGCCAGGCCGAAGGCCGACATGCCATAGATCAGGCCAAAATTGATGGCCTTTGCGCGGCGGCGCTGCTCTCCGCTGACCTCATCCAGCGCCAGGCCGAACACTTCCGCCGCAGTGGCGCGGTGGATGTCCTTGCCGTCGGCGAAGGCCTGCAGCAGACCCTCATCCTGCGACAGATGCGCCATGATGCGCAGTTCGACCTGTGAGTAGTCGGCGGCGACCAGGCGGTAGCCGGGCGCGGCGATGAAGGCCTGTCGCACGCGGCGACCTTCCGGGTTGCGGATGGGGATATTCTGCAGGTTGGGGTCGGTGGAGGAGAGACGACCGGTGGCGGCCACGGCCTGCTGGAAGGTGGAGTGGATGCGGCCGGTGCGGGCATTGATCTGCAGCGGCAGTTTGTCGGTGTAGGTCGACTTCAGCTTGCTCAGGCCCCGGTGCTCCATGATGGTCTGCGGAAGCTCGTATTCCAGGGCCAGTTCCTGCAGCACGGCCTCGGCGGTGGACGGCTGTCCCTTTGGGGTTTTCTTGATGACCGGGATTTCCATCTTCTCGTAAAGAATGCTCTGCAGCTGCTTGGGTGAGCCCAGGTTGAATTCCTCGCCGGCCAGCTCGAAAGCACGGCGCTCGACCTCGACCAGTTTTTTGCTGATCTCTTCGCTCTGCTTCTGCAGCAGCCCTGCATCCAG
>PWQG01000085.1 GCA_003556835.1 Gammaproteobacteria bacterium | reverse complement strand
GGCGCCATCGGCAGTTCGGCGAGCCGATTGCTGATCAACAGCCTGGCGCGGCCGTCTCCGGTGGATGTGGAGGATGTGGTGGACTGGGCGTCGGAGGCCTCCCAGCTCTACCGCTTCAATCGGGAACTGTTGCAAGCCTCGGTGGAGAATATCCCGCAGGGCATCAGTGTGGTCGACAAGGAGTTGCGTCTGGTTGCCTGGAATCGTCGTTACCTGGAAATTTTCGAGTATCCGGAGGGCCTGATCCGGGCGGGTGTGTCGATCGAGGAAATACTGCGGTTCAATGCCCGCCGTGGACTGTTCGGCAGTGTCGATTCGGATATCGAGGATGAAGTACGCAAGCGACTGGACTACCTGCGCAGTGGTAGTCGCTACCGATACCAGCGCGAGCAGCCTTCCGGCCAGATCATCGAGCTGCAGGGCAGCCCGATGCCGGACGGCGGCTTTGTTACCGCGTACACGGACATCACGGAGCTGGTGCATACGCAAAACGAGCTGCGCCGCATCAACCTGGAGCTGGAGGCGCGGGTGGACGAGCGGACCCGGGCCCTGTCAGTGGCCAAACAGGCGGCCGAGCAGGCCCACCTCAGCAAATCGAAATTCTTTGCTGCCGCCAGCCATGATCTGATGCAGCCCTTCAATGCGGCCAGCCTGTTCTGCGGCATGTTGTTGCAGCGCCTGAAGCATGATGAGGCCCGTCTCGCCCAGCAGATACAGCAGTCCCTGCAGAACGCGGAGGAGTTGCTGACCATGCTGCTGGAGATGACAAAACTGGAATCCGGTACATTGCGACCTCACAAGACGGAGGTCGCGCTGCGTGACGTCATGACATCATTGGAAGCCTCCTTCACCATGCTGGCGCAGGAGAAGGGCATCGAGCTGCGGATGCTTCCAACTCGGGCCGTCGTGCATACCGATCAGAAAATCCTGCAGCGTATTCTCCAGAATCTTCTCAGCAACGCAATCCGTTACACACGGCACGGTCGTGTTGTCTGTGGTGTACGTCGCCGGCCCGGAAACTTGCTGGAACTGCAGGTACTCGACACCGGCCAGGGCATACCGGAGCAGAAATTCGAGGAAGTGTTCGAGGAGTTCAGGCAGCTTGATCAGCAGGACCACAACCCCGGCCTGGGCCTTGGCCTGGCGATCGTGGATCGTATGTGTCGCCTGCTGTCCATTCCCATACGATTGGAGTCGACGGTCAACCGGGGTAGCTGCTTTTCCTTGACGCTGCCGGTGGTTGCCTGGCGTGATCAGGAAGTGTCCAGGCGATTGCTTGCCGGCGATGCCGGGCAGTGGTCGTTGCCGGCAGGAACCAATCTGCTGTTATTGGACGATGATCCCCGCATCCGTGACGCCCTCACGTCCCTGTTTGAGGAATGGGGAGCGACCGTGACGGCATGTAGCGATATCTCACAAGCCATGCAGGTCGAGCAGCAGCCGGATCTGCTGTTCATCGACTATCACCTGAGCGGGCAGGAAGTCGGTACCGAAGCGATACGGCAGATCCGGGATCGTTGGCAATCCGACATACCGGCTATACTCAGTACGGCCGATCCGGATGAAACCATACGCGAACAGGTCATCGAGGTGAACGCCCTGTTCCTGCCAAAACCGGTGAAGCAGGCTGCACTCAAGCGGCTGTTAAAAAGCATCTTCTGATTGATTGTCTTCGTCGTCGGCGCGCAACATATCGTGGAACAGCACCCCGGCCTGGGTCCGGTTGATCACCCCCAGTTTGCGCAGAATTGCTGAAACATGTTGCTTTACGGTGGTTTCCTGCACATCCAGTTCATGCGCAATCTGTTTGTTCAGCATGCCATCAGCGATGCAACGCAGTACCTTGAACTGCTGGGGCGTCAGCTGTCCGAGCTTGCGTGCGAATTCGCTGTGCAGCGTGCCGTGTTGCTCCGACAGTTCCAGGCCCAGGTGTGTGGGCAACCAGCTGTCGCCAGCCAGCACGGTCTGCACGGCAGTGACAATGTCCGGCAGGGACGTGGACTTGGGTACGTAGGCACTGGCGCCGAAACTCATGGCGCGCCGGATCACACCGGCTTGTTCGTTGGCCGAGACAATGATCACCAGTATATCGGGAAACTGGTTGCGCAGTGTGGTCAAGCCGGTCAGCCCTTGGTTGCCCGGCATGTTCAGGTCCAGGAACACCAGTTCCACGCGAGGATGTTGTAGCAGCAACTTCACCAGATCATCGAAACCGGCCGCGTCCAGTACTTCACCTTCCAACGTCGTGCCTAGGGCCTGTCGCAATGCGCTGCGGAACAGCGGGTGGTCGTCCGCGATGACGGCGCGTGCGGTGGAGCGGTTCGCTGATACCGATGGTGAAGAGGTCATGGAGATGGTGTCGCATCCTGTCATTTCTTGTGGCCATCCACGCTATTACAGCTGCAAAAAAAAAGCCACCATCAGGCAACTGATGGTGGCGAGGGGACTGCTACCGTACTGGCTCCCGGGGAACGGTTCGTCAGAACCGATATCCCAGGGTCGCGCTGACCGTTCGTGGTGCGCCGTAGTAGCCAATCAGGGTCGTATCACCTCCCAGGCCCGGCGCAAAGCCGCTGGGGGATGAGGGATCGGGGTCGCCGAGGAAGGCGTAGTTGCCCACCAGGAACTCCTCGTCGGTCAGGTTCTTGCCATGCACGCCGAGCGACCATTTGCCATCGGCGCTTCTCCAGCTCACACCCAGGTTCAGCAGTCCATAGCCGTCCTGTACCAGGATGTTGTTCAGCTCGGTCAGGTTGTAACTGCTGCGATAGTTGTAGTTACCGGTGAAGATCACGTCGCTGGCGGCCAGTGGTACGTCGTAGCTGAATCCGACGTTCATGGTGCGCTTCGGTGTGTTGGTGATCGCGAAATTGTCCGTGATATCGACACGTTCCATGTTCTCGTCGAAGGTGAACACGTTGCTGAAGCTGGCATCGATCAACCCGAGGTTGCCGAAAACACTCAGGTTCTGACTGGCGATCCAGGTGAATTCCACCTCCAGGCCTGTGGCGTCGGACTGACCGACGTTGCCCAGTCGCTGGTTCAGTGCGGCACTGTCGTCCGGGTCGGGTATCACGGAAATGTACTGGCGATTCTTGTGGTCCAGCATGAAGGCTGCCGCATTCACCCGCAGTGTCGGTGTGATGTCGGTTTTTACACCCACCTCATAGGACTGCACGTCCTCCGGATCGGCCGCCGGTTCAGCAGTTTCCGCGCGCGGGTTGAAGGTGCCCGATTTGAATCCCTCACTGTAGCTGGCGTAGAACATGGTCTCGTCAGTAGCCTGGTACTCCACGCTGATGCGCGGCGTCAGCTTGGACCAGGTTTCACTGTCATCGAGTACCACCGGGACGCCGGTTTCCGGTGATCTGACATAGCCGGGAATCCAGCCTGATTCGGGATAGACCGTATCGAAAATCAGCCCGTTGCGCACCAGCGAGGATTTCTCGTCGCGGGTGTAACGCAGACCGCCACTGACACTCCACTGGTCAGTGAAGCGATAGGTGCCGTCGGCATACACGGCAGTACTCTGGCCTTCGCTGCAACCTGAAACTTCCCGTGTAAGGCCTGGTGCTCCCAACATCTGGCCCAGCTCCTCCAGTATGGCATCGAATATGCCGCAGGACTCCGAGTCGAAGTAGTAAATCCCGCTAACGACGTTCCAGTCATCGGCGCGGTAATCCATCTGGAATTCCTGGGTGAACCATTCATCCTCGTAGATGGCCGGCACATCGAAAATGCGCAGTGGTGTGTTGTCGAAATCGATATTGACCGGAGAATAGTTCTCGCGGTGGGCGGTGATCGACTTCAACGTGGTGCGCTCGTTCACGTTCCACTCGATGGTAAGGTTGACGCCCTCGGTTTCCACCCGGTTTTCGGTCGGCAGGCTGGTGTAGGAGTCGTAGATGCTGTCGGGTACCGGTGCTTCGTCGGTCAGCAAACTCGGTACCAGACGATAGCCTCCCTTGGAGTTGGACTTGTCATCGGTGCGGTCGAAGCCAAGCTGGATGAAGATATCGTCTGTGGGCCGGTATTCGGCGGTCAGGCGATAGGCCTGCAAGTCCTTGTTGTAGTTCTCCCGGTCCTGTCCCGGCAGGTCACTGACCAGGAACTCACCATATCCGTCGCGATTGAGATTGGCGTAGCCAAAGCCCAGGTAGAAGTTGTCGGTGACCGGGAACTGTCCCACCAGCTTCAGGTCCTGTTGGCCGTAGGAGCCCAGGGTTACCCTTGTGTCGAGTTCCGCAGCACCCTCCATGCGCCGGGTGACATACTTGAGCGCGCCGCCGACGGTGTTCTTTCCGTACAGCGTACCCTGCGGGCCGCGCAGGACTTCCAGACGCTCCACGTTCAGGATGTCCAGCACGGCGCCCTGTGGCCGGGCGATATAAACGTCGTCGATGTAGATGCCCACACCGGACTCATAGCCCCACAAAGGGTCCTCCTGTCCCACGCCACGAATGAAAGCGGTGAGCGTGGAATTGGTTGCGCGGCTTTCCTGCAGGGTCGTGTTGGGAGAGAACTGCTGTACCTCAAGCACTGTATCCAGGCCCCGGGTCTCGATCTCGAGGGAACCCAGCGAGGTGACGGCCAGCGGCACCTGTTGCATGTCCTCCACCGTGCGTCGCGCAGTCACCTGGATGCTCTCCAGTACCCGGCCCTCGGTGCGTTCTGTATCGTCCTGTGCCAGCGCGGGCAGGGCGAAACCGCCCACGGTTGCTGACACGGCAGCGGCAAGCGCTGTATGTCTGAATCGGCTGTGTTTCATTGGAGTTTCTCCCCTGATTCTTATTGGTCGGGAGCCAACATACCCCAGTCCGGACAGTTTGTGACCTGTACCATAGTATTATAGGTTGCCTTGCCTCATTCCCTGACAATGATCCCCGCAATGCATCAGCGATGCGCATGAATAACAACAAGCGGGGAGTAGTGACATGTCGGATGTGGTCAGCTTGCTGGGTCTGGTAGGTGGTCTTGGCCTGCTTATCGCGCTAACACTGCGCGGCTGGAACCTGTTCATCAGTGCTCCGCTATGCGGGCTCCTCGTGGCATTGACCAGTGGTATCCCCGTGTTCGTGGGCGACGTTCACTTCGTGCAGAGCTATATGGACGGCTTTACCGGTTTCATTGCCTCCTGGTTCTTCATGTTCCTGCTGGGCTCGATTTTCGGCAAGTTCATGGAGGACACCGGTGCTGCTGACAGCGTGGCGCGCTGGATTACGCTACGGCTGGGGCGCAAGCGCGCGGTTCTTGCCGTGGTGATCGCCTGTGCGGTGCTCACCTACGGCGGTGTCAGTCTGTTCGTGGTGGCTTTCGCGGTCTATCCGATGGCACTGGGCCTGTTCAAGGATGCCAACCTGCCGCGCCGTTTCATCCCGGCAGCGCTGGCCTTCGGCTCGGTCACCTTCACCATGACGTCGGCGGGTTCGCCCGAAATCCAGAACTGGATTCCCATGGAATTCCTCGGCACAACGCCCTATGCGGCCTGGGAGGTCAGCCTGGTGGTGGCCGTGTTCATGGCCGTGTTCGGCTACTGGTGGCTGCAACGCATCATTCGTGCAGCCGTGAATCGTGGGGAAGTGTTCCAGGCGCGTGCGAGTGATCTGCAGGTGACTGACCGCGAACTGCCGCATCCGGTGACCGGGTTGATTCCTCTGATTGCAGTGCTGGGTGTCTCTTTTTTCTTCCACGATACCCTGATGCAGAATGCCCTGATTGTCGCGCTGCTCAGCGGGGTCCTTACCCTGATGGTCATCAACTGGCGGTTTTTCCGCGATATGCAGGTGGCCCTGGGTCATGCGACCACCGGCGCGCTGGTTGCGATTGGCAACACGGCTGCCGTGGTCGGTTTCGGTGGTGTGGCACGTGTCACGCCGGCCTTCGACATTGCCGTGGTGGCGGTGACCTCATTGCCGGGCAATGAGCTGGTGGGCGCGGCCATTGCCGTCAGTGCCATCGCCGGCCTGACCGGTTCAGCCTCGGGTGGGCAGGTCATCGCCCTGCCTGCGGTGGGCCCTCATTACCTGGACATGGGCGTCAATCCCGACCAGTTGCACCGGGTGGTGGCAATCTCCTCGGGCGCACTGGATTCGCTGCCCCACAACGGTTATGTGGTCACCACCATCCGGGGCATCTGTAACGAGTCGCACAAGGATGCCTACTGGGCGGTCGGTGCGGTCACCGTGGTGGTGCCCTTGATGGGGCTGGTGTTGGCCATTCTGATGTTCAATCTGTTCTGATGATCCGCTGCCGGGTCGGTTCCCGGTTGTATGGTGACGTAGCAAGGTACCCAAGGCGCAGGAGACGGCAATGCAG
>PWQG01000137.1 GCA_003556835.1 Gammaproteobacteria bacterium | reverse complement strand
GCAGGGAAAGCCCCCTGGGCACACCGTTCGTGGTCCGCACAAAGCTTTCATCAGCAGATATACGCCGCACATCTAGGCGGCGCTCGCCTTCGTCCCACTCGACCCACTTTACGACATAGGTGTCGAACGCCACTCGGACTTCCCAGAGCAACTGGATAAATGCCTTGGAAGCAGTCCCGCTCTCATTCCATTCCGGGACAGAGAAGAAGTACTTCCCGAAAATCTCCAACAAATCCTTGTCATGGATATGTTCGAGATCCGATTCATTCTTCCTGTGACGGAAAATCCGCAGGGCATGTTGAAGCAACAGAGGGAATGGGAGAATACTCCGTATGACGGGTTCGTTCACGGCGTCATCCGCGTCCGACCTTCTCCTTCTCGCCTTGTTCTCCACAGGAATGTCCGCCTTCAGGACGTCCGACAATGACAGAGGACTACCAGCATCCTCGCCTTCTCCCTGAAGACAGGCGATCAGTTCTCTGGTTTCTCCCAATGAAGCCGGCTCAGAAAACCGGAACCATTCTTCAAAGGCATCCTTCAAGGTCTGCCCCTGCGCTTTTACAAGGTTGCGTTCCACGTAACCATCCATGGCAGCGCAGGCATCCCAAAGGCGGGCATAGGCCTCTCGCTCCGTAGCATCAATACAATTGAGCAGGCGCTGCTTGAGGATATCGTGATGCTGCAGTTGCTCTCCTCGATTGTTGATCACCTCAAAGAGCTTGTTCAAATCCGTATTCGCCGGCACCTCGGTCAGGGCCAGTTTCGCCCTGTCACGGATAAACCCGGCCAACTCCGCACGCGAAGGCATTCGCCCATGCGATTCCGGACGGCTGTCGGGGATGGCCTTAAGCACCGCCAAGGCATTCTCCATGGCAGCCGTCTCCGCAGAGCCTTCGGGTTTTCCCGCCTGCGCGGCGTGGATAAAATCGTTCACCTTTTCCCGGATGGCGAAACGCAGACGTGGCTCGCCGTCAACGCAAACAAAATCGGCCAGTGAATCGCCATCGGCGTCATCACGCCAGGCGACGGCCAGCAGCCAGAGCGTTGTAAGTCGCTGCTGGCCATCAATCAACTCCAGCTCCTCGACCTCGGAGCTCACGCCCCCACGGCGGATAGCGAGGATACCGCCGAGATAATATACCGGTTTGTCCTGCTGCCAGGCGGCAACTATGTCGTCCATCAGCCGTTCAACCTGCTCCGGCTTCCAGACAAAAAGACGCTGATACAACGGGATAAGAAACCGCTCCCGGCGCTTGACCAGCTCCGCCATGGACACCATTCGCGCTTCAGGCATACCCACGTTCATGAAGTCTCCCGAAGACGGCGATTGAAATGGTCGTACCCCAGATCCTGAAAGGTGCCATGCTCGACAAAATACCACTGCAGCTGATCGTAATAGAGACCCTGCACGCCCTTTCCATCGGGTCGCCCGTTGGCATAGGCGTCTTTCAGCTGTCTGCCATTCCCTACCCTGTGCTCGGGCCGTAACAGGAAGTCGATAACCTCCTCCGGCCGGTAGGCACCGGCGATCACATCCAGCAAATTCAGCCTCGCCTCCTCCAGGTACTTCATGGCAGAACGCTGGAAGACGCGTTGCTTGCTCAGGCGGACCGCCCCGAGGACATATTCCAGGGCCCAGGCATACTGGAGAAGCCTGTCCTGGCCAAACTGGTCGTAGTACATCAGCACGGCCAGGCGGTGGAGCTGGTACAGATAGGGCGAATTCCAGCTGGCAACCTGATTCAGGAATTGCCGATACTTCACCAAACCCTCAGGTTCGGGCGTATCCCGGAACAGGCGCCGCGTCAGAGCCGCATACCGGGCCGTATAGAGAAAGAAACCGAGTCCCTCATGGATCGGCTGACGCAGGGAAAAGGGCAGTTCTGCGGGATTGCCGGTCAATTTCAGTTCGCCGGCCGCCATCCGGATGTCACCGGAGGAATCAAGCGTCAGCCGTTGGGCAAGCCGGTTCCCCAGTGCCGGGTAAAGCGGCACCGATTCCATCCGCTCCGACGGAACCGCCCGCTTCTGGAAACTCTCCAGAATCTGTCCCCGGGATTCCTGCATGAGTGTCTGCTGACCGCGCCAGTTGCGGGCGCGCCAGAGATAGTAGTGGAACAGTTCCGGGGCGAAATCCTCTGATCCCTCCGGAGTATTCCGCTCAGCCGGGATCTGCAAACCCTCCCAGCGTCGCGCGCAGAATTTCTGGATACGTTCTCGCCGAGCGACGTAGTCTTGATCCGGTGTCGATCCCGGTCGGGCTGATTTCCGATCCTCAATGGCACGCAGGTGAAACGCCTTGAGCAAGTCGGTGGGCGCCAGTGGCACCCCCCGGCTGTTCTGGGTGTCGAAGAAGGTGAAGGCCAGGTCCTCCTGATCCACCGCCAGCACCGTGAAGGTCAGACCGTCCAGTACCTTTTGAAGCTCATTATCGTCACTGCCAACGCTATCCCGGATAACCTTGTCCACTTCCCGAATATGACGGTGAGACACTGTGGAGCGGAACTGGAACTGAATGGACCTCGGCAAGTCTCCACAAATCGCCCGATGCAGCAGCGCGAGGGTGGTAAGCCGCTGCTGCCCGTCGATCACATTCAGGATTCGCCGGCCTTCCCCATCTTCTTTATCGGGCTGATGCAGCAGTAGCGTGCCCATGTAGTAGGGCACGTCCGCCCCATAGGCGTTTTGGTGGGCGCGAAGATCCTGAAGCAATTGATCTGCTTTATCCGCATCCCAGACATAGGGACGCTGATAATTATCAAGGCACAACTGACCTGGCAGTTCCCGAAAACAGAACGCACGGATATCCGTGCCTTCCCTGAAATCGGGAAAGGCCTGCGCTGTCATACCAGTCGCACCCGCCCGGTGAGGAGCTGCTGCATCATGCCCTGCTTGATCTGGCGGGCCTTGTCGTGGCGGCGTTCCAGGGCCTCGATTTCGGTGTCCATATCGGAGAGGACGGTGGCGATGGCCTGCTGCTCCTTAAGCGAGGGTAGGCGGCACATAATGCTTGCGAGCACCTTACTATTTAGTGACGGAAGAGCGGTCGTGCTGACAAGGGCTCCCAGTGAAAAACTCATCAATACGTAATGTATGAACCTAAAATTGACGGGCGGGTCTTCAAGAGTAAAACCTGCCATGTTGTTATCCAGGCAGCTTGGCCTAGATAGTATTTTTTTTCGTTCCAGAAATACTGCTGCTCCAACCTTTGCAAAGACGATACTCTTGGCAGGGAAGACGACGGCTCCTAGCTTCTTCCGAGTGGTATCGCTAATGTAGTTGCTGGCCGATTCCATAAAGGTTTCGTTCCCCTCGTTATTCATGTCTGATACCTTAAAGAAGGGATACTGACCGGAAGTCTCGCCTTGGAATACCGTTGGGAATCCACTCCCTCCCCGGAATCGTCCTATTTCCCCCAACCGCTTCGTCTCCCACTCGCCGGTGAAGCCGGGCAGGCGGGTCTGGCCGGTGAGGAGTTGTTGCATGGTGGCCTGTTTGATAACGCGCTTTTTGGCGATCAGGCGGTCGAGAGATTCGATCAGCGCGTCCGCGTCCGACAGGGCGGCGGCGATGGCGCGTTGTTCAGCTTCGATAGCCGGTAGTGGGACCGGAGTAGTGCCGATTATGTGAGTATTGAGATTGACTTGAGAACCTGTTTGCCCTCTCTCAGCCCAGCGGTCTTCGATTGCCAGCAACAAATAGTATAAAAACTCTGAACTAACGGTTGGTTTTTCAAAAACCACAAATCCGTCATGAATGCATACGGTCTTACGATTGATTGCGGGTCGCCCTACAGTTGCCGCCATGCTCATAACCACATTGCCGGGCCTAACAAGACGACTACGCGCTACACCAGCGTCCGAGAGGCTTTGATCTGTCGCTCTTATGAATTTCCCCTCTCTCGCTACATCAGAGATTCTCAGCCACCCGATCTCTGATTTAGTGTCAAACCACTTGGAATCTGCAATCGGACGCGGCGAGGCACCACGCTTAATTTGCGCCAAAGATCCAATTTGTTGCGCCTGCCAATCCTCCGGAATCACCCCCACCTCAGTCCGCTTATACCCAGGCGGCAAGTCCTCCGAATTCGCGATCTCGGCCTCCACCGAATAGACGGCCGACCCATCCCGCACGGCCTGCTCTTCCACTGCCTCTCTGCGCTCAGCCATCGACCCGCACCCCCATCTGTTCCAAGTGGCCGGTGACTTTGGCGGCGAGCGTCTCGACCTCCTGCTCGATGGCCGGCAGGGGTTCGGCGTAGCGCTCTTCCAGCTCGCGCACGCGGCCGGCGAGCTGGTTGGTGATGCGCTCCACTTCCGATTCGATGGCGGTACGGATGTCGGCGAGCCACTTGTCGTCCACGGCGAGCTGCTTGATCTCGTCCTCGGTGAGCTGGCCGTAGCGGGCCAGTACGGCCTGGTCGAGTTCGGCCTGGGCGTCCTTGACGGCTTTCTTGGCGGCGGCCTCCTGGTCCATGAGTTTCTTGCACTGTTTGAGGGCGGCGATTTCGTCGTCGGCCTCCGGCTCGCTTTTGAGGGCCTTGAGGCGCTTGGGGATTTCGGTCTTGGTGACCTTGCCCTTGTCGTTCTTGACCTCGCTTAACGGGTCTTCCTCGCTTTCCTGCTCTTCGATGAATTCCTCCAGTACGCGGGTGGCAGTTTCGGCTTCGGCCTGCAGAGTATCGAGCCGGGCCTGCTCGTCGGCGAAATAGCGGGCAATGACCAACGTGGGCGGGATCAGGTCGAGCTTGTATTTCTTGGCTTTTTGACCGCTACCCAAGGTGAGGTCGGGCTCTTCCTTGATCTTGCGTTCCTTGTTCTCGATCACGCCCCGGGGCCGGGCCGCCTCGACCCAGCCCTCGGCGGCGATGAGGTAGACATCGTCTTGCATGACGTCGGCCCAGTAGTCCATCAGGCGTTGGTAGACGGCGTAACGGTCCATCAGGGGCACTTCGGTGAAGCGTTGCAGCAGGTCCTCGGACAGGCGGTGGATCACGTCGCGCGGCTTGTCGCCTGCTTGCAGGGTATGCAGCCCGGCGCGATGGGCTGCATGCCAGTCGTCGATCACCTGGCGCACGGTGTCCGCAAAAGCCTTGAAGGACGCATGCTCCAATATAGTGGGCTTGACCTGTCGCGTCTGGACTTTGGGCACCAGATAGCCAGCCCTCACCCCCGGCCCCTCTCCCGCAGGCGGGAGAGGGGAGAATAATGTCTCGCGCAGGCCGGGCAGCACGGACCAGTAGGGCTCGAGCGCGTCCACGTCGCGCTCGGGGATGCCGCCGTTCAGGTGGGCGTGGAGGTCGTGCAGGTCCTCCGCCTCGCCGGCGTCAATATAGCGGGGGATGTTGAGGTTATAGTCGTTGGCCTCGTTCGCGATCTCGGCCAGGGGCACGCGGCGGGCATAGCCGGGCAGCTCGCGCTGGTGGTTGAACACGTCCACGATCTTGTGGATGTCACGCGAGCGCAGGCGGTTCTTGTTGCCGTCCTTCATGAACTCGCGGCTGGCATCGATCATGAAGATGTGCGCTCGGTCGGCGGCGTGCTCCTTGTCGATGACCAGGATGCAGGCGGGGATGCCGGTGCCGTAGAACAGGTTCGACGGTAGGCCAATGACGCCCTTGATCAGCCCGCGCTGGAGCAGCTTGCGGCGGATGTCGGCCTCCTTGTGGCCCCGGAACAGCACGCCATGCGGCAGGATGATGGCGCCCTTGCCGGTGGACTTGAGCGACTTGATCAGGTGCAGGAGAAAGGCGTAATCGCCGTTCTTCGCCGGCGGGACGCCGTATTCGAAGCGGCCGAACTCATCGTTGGCCGGATCCAGGCCATTGGTCCAGGACTTGGCCGAGAACGGCGGATTGGCGACGGCGAAGTCGAAGGTCTTGAGGCTGCCCTCCCAGTTCTTGAAGTAAGGGCGGGAGAGCGTGTTGTCCCGCCAGATTTCGGCCGTCGGGTAGTCATGCAGGATCATGTTCATCTTCGCCAGAGACCACGTGGCGTTGTCGTTCTCCTGGCCGTAGATGCTCAGCCCCTGCGGCGCCTCGTAGGCGGCACGCAGCAGCAGTGAGCCCGAGCCACAGGTCGGGTCATACAGGGTCTGGTCCTGGCGCGTGTCCGGCCCAATGCCGACCACCTGGGCGATCACCCGCGAGACCTCGGCCGGGGTGTAGAACTGCCCCTTGCTCTTGCCGGCCTCGGTAGCGAAGTGGCGCATCAGGTATTCGTAGGCATCGCCCAGCAGGTCGTCGCCATCAGCCCGGTTGGCGCCCAGATCGAGCTGATCGAAGATGCTGACCAACTTGGACAGGCGGTCCTGCATGTCCTTGCCGGAGCCCAG
>PWQG01000433.1 GCA_003556835.1 Gammaproteobacteria bacterium | reverse complement strand
GAGCACCCTGCTGGAACAATATCACTTCGAGCAGCTGCAACCGCTACTCAAACAGATCGGTGATATCGAACGGATTCTGGCCCGGGTTGCACTGCGCTCGGCACGGCCCCGGGACCTGGCCAGGCTGCGGGACGGCCTGTTGCAACTGCCCGCCTTGCAGGCCCTGCTGCGCGGAATCAGCAAAACCACCGACAGTCCATTGCTGCAGCAACTGTCCGAACAGATCGCCGAATATCCGGCCCTGGCCGGGCAGCTGCAACGGGCGGTCATCGAAAATCCGCCCGTGGTGCTGCGCGACGGCGGTGTCATTGCCGAAGGTTATGACGCGGAGCTTGATGAACTGCGTGGCCTGAGCGCCAATGCCGGGCAATACCTGGTGGACATGGAAACCCGCGAGAAGCAGAACAGCGGCATCAGCACGCTCAAGGTCGGCTACAACCGCGTGCATGGTTATTATATCGAGATCAGCAAGGCCCAGGCCGCCCAGGCGCCGGCCGAATACATCCGCCGCCAGACCCTGAAGAATGCCGAGCGCTTCATCACGCCGGAGCTCAAGGAGTTCGAGGACAAGGTGCTGAGCGCCAACAGCAAGGCCCTGGCGCGGGAAAAAGCCCTGTACGAAGCGCTACTGGATACTTTGATGGAGCAACTCGCGCCGCTGCAGGACAGTGCCGCCGCCCTGGCTGAACTCGACGTGCTGGGCAATTTCGCCGAACGCGCCCTGAACCTGGGCTGGAACCCGCCCGAGCTGCAGGAGCATCCGGGCATCGAAATCCGTCAGGGTCGACACCCGGTGGTGGAACAGGTCATGGAGGGGCAGTTCGTGGCCAACGATCTGTGTCTGGACGAGGAACGGCAGATGCTGGTGATCACCGGCCCCAACATGGGCGGCAAGTCGACCTATATGCGCCAGGCTGCCTTGATTGTGCTGCTTGCGCACACCGGTAGCCATGTGCCCGCCGAATCCGCCCGGATCGGCCCCATCGACCGGATCTTCACCCGCATCGGATCCTCCGATGACCTGGCCGGCGGTCGCTCGACCTTCATGGTGGAGATGACCGAGACGGCCAATATCCTGCACAATGCCACGGCCCGGAGCCTGGTGCTGATGGATGAGGTGGGCCGCGGCACCAGCACCTTTGATGGCCTGTCCCTGGCCTGGGCCAGCGCCGTGCATATCGCCGAGCACCTACGGGCCTGGACGCTGTTCGCCACACACTATTTCGAAATGACCGCCCTGCCCGAAAAACTCGACAATGTTGCCAATGTCCATCTTGATGCCACCGAACACCGGGAAGGCATTGTCTTCCTGCACAGTGTCAAACCCGGACCCGCCAATCAGAGTTACGGGCTGCAGGTGGCGCAACTGGCCGGCATGCCCCAGGAAGTCATCCACAACGCACGGCAGAAACTGCAACAACTGGAGCAGGAAGTGGCCACGGACAGCGATCCGCTGCTGCAACCGGCGCCAGGTACACCCAGGCAATCCGAGCTGTTCGCCGAGGCGATTCCAAACCCGGCCCTGGAGCGCCTGTCAACCGTGAACCCGGACGAGTTGACACCGCGCCAGGCGCTGGAACTGTTGTACGAACTAAAGAAGCAGGCCGATTCCTGACCCGGGCGGCTCAGCACCCTGTATTCGTCGCTGAAATACCGCTGCAAAGCTGCTACACTATCGCCCGCGTGACACCAGCCGGCCGCGCAATACCAGCGCCTGCCGTTGCCGCGTCCGTCACTGCCAGTCGACCGTCCCTATCAGCGCTCCGCAGCGCAGGGCAACGGTTCATCGATGGTCGATATCGAAAAAAACGATTTCAGCGCACCGCCGCTGCATCGTTATACTGCTACGTATTTGGGGGATGAAGACGCAATGACTTTTGTAGTGGGTGAAAACTGCATCAAGTGCAAGCATACGGACTGTGTGGAAGTATGCCCGGTGGACTGTTTCTACGAGGGTCCGAATTTCCTGGTCATCCACCCGGATGAATGTATCGACTGTGCACTTTGTGAACCGGAATGCCCGGTGGATGCGATTTTCGCCGAGGATGAACTGCCCGATGATCAGCAACAGTTCCTCGAGCTCAATGCCGACCTGGCTGAAAAGTGGCCCAATATCACGGAAATGAAATCACCACTGGAAGATGCCAAGGAATGGGACGGCGTGCCCAACAAGATGGAGCACCTGGTCAAGGAATGGCCGGGAGAGTCCTGATCCGGCTCCGTTGCCCGATCTGGCGCCATGCCAGACGGGCAACGGCCTGCCTCCCCCGAATCAGAAAACAGAAGTATCCAGCTCCTCCGCCTCCGCTTTTTCCCTGAGTATTTCCAGCGCCTCGATCTGAATCTGCCGCACCCTCTCCCGGGTGAGACCGATGTGCCTGCCCACTTCCTCCAGCGTCCGGCACTCATGCTGGTGAAAACCGAAACGCCGGATGATCACGTCCCGCTGCTTCTGACTCAATGCGCCGATCCAGGCGTTGATATGCTCTCGCAGCTTCTCGTCCTTCAGAAGTCTGGCCGGGTCCAGCATGGTAGTACCGTCGGCATAGGCCGGCTCCGGTTCCTGCACAGCCCCGGCTCCCTGCTCGCTGCCCCCACCAGTGTCACCGACTTCATTCATGGTGCCTGGACTGTGGCCACGCGAGGACTCATGCCAATGCAAGAGGCGATCGAGTTGTCTTGGCGACCGACCACTGTGCGCGGAAACCTCCGACTGGCGGACCGGACGCTGCAGCCGCTTCTGCAGTTCCTGTTCACTGGCCAGACACTGACCGATGTCCTTGAGCACATGGATGGGCAGACGCACCGTGCGGGCCTGATTCATGATGCAACGCTCGATGGCCTGCCGCACCCACCAGGTGGCATAGGTGGAAAAACGAAAACCGCGCTCCGGCTCGAACTTTTCCACGGCACGGAGCAGGCCGATATTGCCTTCCGAAACCAGGTCCATAAGCGGCATGCCCCGGTGTTCAAAGCGCCGGGCCATATTCATCACCAGGCGCAGGTTGCGGGTGACCATGATATCGCGGCAGCGACTACAGCCGGCGCGTACCTGGTGCGCCAGGTACTGCTCCTCTTTCTGACTCAGCAGGGGAATACGCCGGATGGTCTGTTGGTAGTGGGTTGCACTATCCGTGCAGGCAGGGGTGGACATCCATTCCATGGATCAACTCCTTTTGATTGGTGGTTCCATTTCCAGGGGACTTCAATCCTTGAAGCCCCTTTTCACCTTATCAAGAGTCGTAAAATCTGCTCAAGCCGCAAAGCGTGATCCAGACCACAATTCAGCGCCTGGGCAGAAAGCGGTTGGGGTCGGCCGCCTGGCCATCAACCCGGATTTCGAAATGCAGCAGTTCCCGGCCGTCCGGAGCCACACCGCTGGAAGCAATCCGGTCGCCGGCCCGCACCCGGTCGCCTTCACGGACCAGCATGTTGCTGTTGTACATATAGGCACTGAGATGGCTGCCACTGTGGCGCAGGATCACCAGGTTGCCGGCGCCCTGAATACCACGGCCGGCGTAGACCACATCACCATCGGCCACCGCAAACACCGGGCTGCCCCGCTCCTGCGCCAGATCCACGCCACGCCCGGCACCATCACCGAAGCGGGCCAGAATGCGACCATCAGCCGGCCATTGCCAGCTGACGCCGTCGACCTGGCGGGTGGGGGTGACACTGGTGCGGCGCTGCTCCATGGCCGCGCGGGGACGCTCTCCCGTGCCGGCTGAAGCGCCAGCCGGTGCGGCGGGTATGTCATCCAGGGCACGTACCTCCCGCTCCCCCACGTTTTCCGCCACCACGCTCAATTCCTGTCCCGGATAGATGGTGAAGGGTTCACTGAGCCGGTTTACTGCCGCCAGCCGGCGGTGATCCATATCATGCATCCAGGCTATGGAATACAGGGTATCGCCCTGCTGCACCGTGTAGACTTCATCGCGCGCGGCATCGGCGCTGGCCTCCCGTGTCGGCTCGTCCGCCGCATCCGGCAGTGTCTGTCGTCCGATCGGCTCGAGTTGCTGGCGGGAAATACCGCCGCCCACCCGGGCGCCCTGCACGGTGGTGGCCGGACTGCCCACGACAGCCGGGCTCACCTGCGCTGTGTCCGCCGGCTCATCGACATCGTCGTCAACAGTCGCGCGGTCCGCCACCTGCATCTGTCGACTGCCTCGCGGCCCGGGCTGTGGCCCGGTTTCACCGCGCGGGGCAATGATCGGTGACTGGCGTTCCAGAACGGTGCTGCGATCATCAACCGGCGCCGGGGAATGCTCGGCTGCGCAGGCCAGCAACAGCCCAGACAAGCCAAGCATCAAACCCGGCCGAAACAATCGATCCAGTCCAGCACGCATCATCGAATCTCCCGTCCTGCCAATTTCTCAAACACAAACACCACTCCCAGGCCAGCAAACAGACAGAGCGCCGCCGGCAATAACTGCGGGTCAAGCCCGGTCTGCGCGGCGAAATCGCCAGGCCACAGGCGACCGCTGCTGACAAATTCAGTACTTTCCGGAGTCGCCGCTTTCCACGGCCATAATACAATCACCGACGCCAGCAGCATACCCGTGAGAAAGGCATAGGTCTGCTCACGGAAGCGATGAAACAGCCAGGTGAGAAAATGGGCAAAGCCCAGCAGACCAATGGCACAACCGGTGGCAAACACGATGATCACATCCAGCTGCGCTCCGCGCAGCGCCTCCAGCACGTTTTCGTATACACCCAGCAGCAACAGGATGAACGCACCGGAGAGCCCCGGCAGAATCATGGCACTGATGGCCACCACACCGCAGAAAAACAGGTACCAGTAGGCATCCGGCGCCACCAGGGGGTTGGCCATGGCAATCAGCGCAGTGACCAGGATGCCGCCCAGCAAGGCCAACAGACAGACCGCGCCCCAGCGACGCACCTGGAGGCGCAGAAACCAGGCCGAGGCGAGCACCAGGCCGATGAAAAATGACAATAGGAGTATGGCATGCTCGGCAAGCAGATAAAGCACAATATTTGCCATGAGAATCAGGGCGCTCAGGATGCCGGCCCCGAGCGTCAGCAGGAACGCACCGTCGATCCGCTGCCAGAAAGCGACAAAACCGTCACTTCTCCATAGCAGGAAAGCGGCCGGCGTGACACTCCGGATGGCAGCCACCAGGCGCTCATAGATATGTGTCATCACTGCGATGGTGCCACCAGAGACACCCGGCACGGCATCGGCCATGCCCATGGCCATGCCCTTGAGAAACGTCAACAGCCTCTGCTTGCCGCTCTCCGTCATCTCAATGCTGCACCTTGCCGCTCTGCAAAGGCACAAAACGCACGTCTGCCAGCACCTCGGTATGGAAACTGTCTCCATCGCGGCGGATCAGCTGCAATTCCTGATGCAGCTCTGCCCCCACCGGGATGATCAGGCAACCACCATCGGCCAGCTGCTGCAACAGCTCCTCCGGTACCCGGGCCGGGGCTGCAGCCACCAGAATGGCATCAAACGGGGCCTCTTCCGGCCAGCCCATGGTGCCATCATCCAGGCGGAAGCGGACATTGCGCAGTCGCAGTCGCGACAGGTTGCGCCGGGCCTTTTCCAGCAGGGGCCGGATCCGCTCCACGGTAAACAGCTCACCGACCAGTGGTGACAGAATCGCCGACTGGTAACCACATCCTGTGCCGATCTCCAGCACCCGGCCGGGTTTGCCTTCCCGGCGCGGCGCGTGGGCCAGCAAAGTCTCGGTCATGCGCGCAACAATGAAGGGCTGGGAGATGGTCTGGCCATAGCCGATGGGCAGGGCCACATCTTCATAGGCGCGATGTGACAGTGCCTCATCAAGGAAGATGTGCCTGGGTGTGCTGCGCATGACATCCAGCACCGTCCAGTCCTTTATGCCGTGTTCGAGCAATCGGGAAATGAGTCGTTCCCGTGTGCGTTTTGAGGTCATGCCGATACCGGCCAGTTCGCGATCATTCACCTGTTTCAGTTCCTGTATACAATTCCCGCAAGACAGTGGTGGCATACACCCCGGGTGGCAGACGGAATTCCACACACAGTGTCCGGCCATCGGAGCGCGCCCAGTGTAAATCGCCGACGTGGAAACGCAAGCTGCGGCGCGCCTGTTCCAGTCCTTTTTCTTCCAGCCCCCGGGCCAACAGCGGCCATTGCTCTACGGTTGCCAGTTCCAGACTGCGTACTTCGCCGCTGCTGTCCGGTTCTCCCCGACCCCAGAGTACACCACCGGGATGCACATCACCGGCAGCCAGGCGCTGTGCCAGCTGTGGATCATCCGGCTCGGCGCTGAAGCGGCTGTTACTGCCTTCCAGCATCAGGCGCTCACCCGGCAAGGCCCGATTCCAGCTGCCATCGGTCACGCG
>PWQG01000004.1 GCA_003556835.1 Gammaproteobacteria bacterium | reverse complement strand
TTGGAAGTGATACCCGGCGCCGAAGTGCCGAATATGCCCACCCTTCCGTTGCTGAACGGCTGGGCCGCGACCCATTCCACGGTGTCGTAGCCATCCTGTATATCATCCTCGAAAGGCCGGTTTTGCCCCTCCGAGTCGTAGCGCCCGCGCACGTCCTGGGTCACCAGCACATAGCCGCGCTCATTGTAGACGGCCGCGTTACCGGCTGCGCCATCCTTGTTGTAGGGCGTGCGGGTGAGCACCACCGGCCATGGTCCTTCGCCCGTCTCGGGCAGATACACGTTGGTGGCCAGGTTCACACCATCACGCATCGGCACCATCACCACCTCGTCCGGCGTCGGCTGGGCATGCACGGCTCCCGCAATGAACATCAGCAACAGCAGCGTCCACGCGGTTAACGGCTTGGAAATCATTCGGTTCAACATGACAGGTCACACTCCGTGAGGGTACTGGTAGACTCTGTCGTGAGAGTAATCCGCTGGCCGCTGCTTGTCCATCACACAGATGGCTCTTCAGCCCGGCACAGGATTTGCTGTACTCTCCGAATCGACCAAAAATCAGAAAAAACGGAGACGGGACATGCCAAAAAAGTGCAGCAACAGGAACCGCGCCCCGAAATCGGGCACGGGTATCACACGCCGGGATTTCCTCAACGGGGTCGGCATCGGCATTGCCGGATCCATGCTCGTGCCAGGCGGCCTCGCCCGGGCCCAGACCGCCGATTATTACCCACCGGCACTGACCGGCATGCGTGGCAGTCATCCGGGATCCTTCGAGGTCGCCCATGCCCTGCGCGACAATGTGACCTGGTATCCGCGCGAGACAGGCGAGGAGTACGATCTGGTGGTGGTCGGCGCCGGCCTCAGTGGACTGGCTGCCGCCTGGTTCTTCCGGCAGAGTGCCGGTCCTGATGCCCGTATCCTTTTGCTCGACAACCACGATGATTTTGGCGGTCACGCCAAACGCAATGAGTTCACCCACCAGGGTCGACAGATCCTGGTCAATGGCGGCACCCTGAACCTGGAGCAGGCCTCGAACTACAGCCCCGTTTCAAAACGCCTGTTGCGAGAGCTCGGCATTGATGTTGAACGCTATCAGGAACAGACCGAAGCCGCCCGTTACCATCATCGCAACCAGGGCCTTAGTTCCTCGATGTTCTTTGATCGGGAAACCTTTGGCGAGGATCGTCTGGTGCCGCGCCCAAGCGGCATGCCCTGGGGCGAATTCGTGCGCAACACACCACTGTCAGCCGCTGCACAGCGGGACATCTCCAGACTGTACGATGCCAATGCCATGCGCGACTTCCTGCCAGGTCTGTCCGACGGGGAGAAAAAAGCCTACCTGGCCACGATCAGCTACACCGATTACCTGCTCGATGTGGTCAAGGTGCACCCGGATGTGATCCCCATCTTCCAGACCCGGACCCACTTCCGCTTCTATATGGGCCCCGAACAGGTACCTGCGCTGTACTGCTGGCAGATGAACTACCCGGGATTCCAGGGCCTGAACCTGCAGCCCACCTCCCCGGTCAGCCCCCTGGCCCAGATCGCCGGTCCCCATCACGGGCGGGAACAGGAGTCGGACGAGGATTCGGTATATTTCCCGGACGGCAATGCCACCCTGGCCCGACTCATGGTACGCCAGCTCATTCCCTCGGCGCTGCCGGGCGAGAGCCTGGACGATGCCATCACCGGTCGCCTGTACTACTCACAACTCGATCGTGCCGGTTCCGGAAGTCGTGTCCGGCTGCGCAGTACCGTCATTGGAGTAGAACACGAGGGAGAACCCGGCCGCTCCGGCGCAGTCCAGGTCAATTACGTACAGGGTGGGCAGGCCCAGCGGGTGCGGGCGGGGCACGTCATCATGGCTTGCTGGCACGAAGTCATCCCCTACCTTTGCCGGGAGTTGCCAGCGGAACAGAAAGACGCGCTGTCCTATGGCATCAAGGCACCCAGGGTGTACACCAATGTGCTGCTGCGCAATTCCCGCGCCATGGCCAACCTGGGCGTGCGCAACATTGATGCACCGGGCAGTTACCACAGCAACAGCAGCCTGCAGTTCCCGCTCAGTGCCGGCAGCTACCGGGGATCGACCTCGGTGGATGATCCCATCGTGCTGCGCATGCACCGGGCGCCCTGCGCACCGGGCAAGCCGCGTCGGCAACAATTGCTAGCCGGGCGGCAGGAACTGCTCAATACCCCGTTTGCGGTCTTCGAAAGCAAAATCCGATCCCAGCTTGATCGCATGCTCGGCGCCGGTGGTTTTGATGCCAAGAGGGATATTGCCGGTCTCACCGTCAATCGCTGGCCACACGGTAATGCTTACCTCTACAACACCCTGACGGAACCGGCACGCTGGGCCCTGTTTCCGTCCGATGACCGACCCTGTGTTCGCGCGCGGCAGACATTCGGCCGTATCAGCATAGCCAACTCCGATGCAGCCGCCAATCCGTTCACCGACGCTGCTATCGACGAAGCCCATCGGGCGGTCAATGAAGTGCTGATGCAGCGCAGTGTCATCTGACACCCCGCTGCATCAGAAGCATCAGCCGGCCTCGGCCTCACCTGCCTCAGCCGCTGCGCCTGACTCCTCCAGGGTCACCACCTTGTCCGTGACGGCCCCGCTGGTCATGGCTCCGCTGACATTGAGCGCGGTGCGGCCCATATCGATCAAGGGCTCAATGGAAATGAGCAGTGCCACCAGGGTAATCGGCAACCCCATGGCAGGCAGGACGATCAGGGCCGAGAAGGTGGCGCCGCCACCTACTCCGGCAACCCCGAAGGAACTGATGGCAATGACACCGACCAGGAGCATGATGAAGCCGGGCTCAAGCGGGTTTACACCAACTGTAGGCGCCACCATCACCGCCAGCATGGCCGGATAGATACCCGCGCAGCCGTTCTGACCGATGGTCGCGCCGAAACTGGCCGACATACTGGCAATTGGTGCCGGAATCTTCAGCTTCTCGATCTGTGTCTTGATGTTCATCGGGATGGCCGCAGCCGAGCTGCGACTGACAAAGGCGAACGTCAATACCGGCATGATCTTCTTGAAGAAATTGACAGGATTGACACCCGCCAGGGTCAGCATCCCCGCATGCACAGCAAACATGATGGCAATGGCCAGGTAGGAGGCAACAATGAAACCAAGCAGGTTGAGTATATCACCGAGACCGGCACTGGACAGGACCCGGACCATGAGGGCCATGACACCATAGGGGGTCAGCGCCAGCACCATACCCACCAGCTTCATGACAATGCTCTGGGTGGAATCGACAAAGCCACGGATGCGTTCTTCCTGTTCAGGCTTCTCGCGTGTAACCAGAAGCGCGGCAGCACCGAGCAGCACACCAAAAATCACCACCGCAATCACCGACGTATCACGGGCACCGGTCAGATCTTCGAAAATATTGGTGGGGATGAAGCTGATGATCACTTGCGGTACCGTCAGGTCGGCCACCGTTCCCTGTCGGGCCTGCAGGGCTTCGGCGCGCGCCATCTCCCGCTCCCCTTCAACCAGGCCCTCGGCACTCAAGCCGAAAACCACGGTCACCAGAATACCGACCAGAGCCGCCACCACCGTGGTGAACACAAGCAGGCTGATCACCGAACCGCCAATCTTGCCCATGGAGGACAGCTCCTGGACCTTCAGCATGGCCGCAATCATCGTAATCAGGACCAGCGGCATGATGATCATCTGCAGCAGTCCGACGTAGACATTGGCCACGACATTGGTCCATTGCAGGGTCTGGTCCAGCACTGCTTCGTTGGTACTGCTGTAGATCAATTGCAGCACCAGGCCGTAAGCAACGCCCAGTAAAAGGCCGGTGAACACTTGGCGGGCCAGGCTGTGCTCCTGCCTGCGCAGGCGGAAGAGCACATAAAGCAGGGCTGCAAAGACAGCCAGATTCAGGAGGGTGAGCATGAACATGGGTGTGTTTCCGTTATTGTGGATTTAAGGCTGAAACTAAACCACTTTTGCGGTCAGTACAATGAGTGCTTGAATCCCGTATTGTTCGCCAATAAACATCCGATGGATTGCTACTGTAGCGACAACCCCCCACTGACGGTTGAAACCGGCACCAGGGATTGTCATAGTGAGGCTCTAATTAGCAAGAACAGCGAGCTGTATAAGGAGGATTCATGAAGTATCCACTCATTCCTTTCGTTACATCTATGCTCCTGATTGCTGGTCAATCGGCGGTGGCCGACTGGGGCGAGCTGGGTGACGTACACATCACCCCGGCAGCGCCGGACGCCAATAGCCAGGTCACGCTGCATATCAGCGGCGAAAAGAGTACACCCTGCCACCTGGTCAACAACGAGCTGGTCATTGATGGTCAGGATATAGATGTCTCGCTTTCCATAAGCCGTGATGAACGCAGCCCGGACGCCTGTGCCCAGGTGGTGACCCCCTTCCATCTCTCCCTGCCGCTGGGCAAACTGCCCGAAGGTGACTATCAGGTGAATGTGGCCCAGGCCGACGACTGCGGGACGCTGGAAACTGCTTTCTCGGTCGGCGCAGCCCGGGCCGGCGTCCAGATATCGCCACCCAGTGGAGAGTACGCCACCACCCAATTGTTCGACATGGCCATCCTGGTCACGGGCTCCGATTCCCCCATCGTTGACGGCCAGGTCCTGTTGGGCCATGCCGGTACACCCCGCGACAATTGGCAGGATGTCACACCCGATGTACTGGAATGCCTGATTCCGGGCCAACTGGAACAGGGACAAAGCCTCAGATGTCCGGCCCTGCCAGCCACACTCTTCGGTCCGGGCAAGCACCAGGTACACGCCCGGCTGATTATCGAAAATGGTGAAGTACTCCAGGGCAGTGTGCTCTGGGAAATCCACGATAGCACTGAATGACAAAGAAACCCCCGGACAGTCCGGCGGTTTCTGAAGGGTTGTCCGGCGCGGACCACGGGCGTATACTGCGCCGGCAACCGCCCTGAACGGGAAACCACGGAGTATCAGCCAATGAAGTTCCATTCCATTCGTATCCGCTAAACGACAACGAACTTCAAGTCGCGCCCTGGCCTTTCTGGGGCCCATTGCGACCACGGCTGCACCACTTTGCATTCAACCGACTCACCGTTAGCCCTTTGCGCATTCCTGCGCCCGGCCTGAAGTTCATTTTTTTATCCGTCCATGCGCTGGAGTGTGGCCCTGTCTGTACGCCGGCATCATGCCAGTACAAACTGAATTCGGGAATGAAGAAAAAATGAAAGGGAAAATACGGGAGTACGGCCGCCTATTCGGTCAGGCGCTGCGCGGCGACCCGAACATCAACTACACGAAAGGTTCCATACGCCGGGTGACCTTCCTGCTCGCCATACCGATGATTCTGGAAATGGCCATGGAATCGGTGTTCGCCCTGGTGGACATCTTCTTTGTGGCCAGACTGGGTCCGGAGGCCGTAGCCACCGTAGGCCTGACCGAAGCGGTGATTTCACTGTTGTTTGCCATCGCCATAGGCCTGAGCATGGCGACCACGGCCATGGTCGCCCGACGTATCGGCGAAGGCAAACCACTGGCGGCCGCAGCTGTAGCCGCCCAGGCCCTGTGGATCGGCGTGTTCACCTCGGCTCTGGTCGGCATTGTGGGCTGGTTCTATGCGGATCGGATCCTGCTATTGATGGGCGCCGAAGAGGCGGTGATCGAAGCGGGCACCACCTACACCCAGATCATGCTGGGCGGCTCCTTCACGATCCTCTTCCTGTTCCTGAACAATGCCATTTTCCGTGGGGCCGGGGATGCCAGCATCGCCATGAAATCACTGGTGCTGGCCAATGGCATCAACATCGTGCTCGATCCCCTGCTGATCTTCGGCTGGGGACCGTTCCCGGAATTGGGCGTGACCGGGGCGGCCGTGGCCACCAATATCGGCCGGGGCGTGGGGGTGGCCTATCAGCTCTATCACCTGTGCCTGGGCAGTCGCCGCATCCGCCTGCACCTGCGTGAAATGGGGCTGCAACTGAAGCTGGCACTGCAACTGCTGCGCATTTCCGTGGGCGGCATCGCCCAGTTCCTGATTGCAACGGCCAGCTGGATTTTCCTGATGCGCCTCGTGGCCCAGTATGGCAGCGAAGCCATAGCCGGCTACACCATCGCCATCCGGGTGATCATCTTCATCATGCTGCCCTCCTGGGGACTGAGCAATGCGGTGGCCACACTGGTCGGTCAGAACCTGGGCGCACGCAAACCGGAGCGGGCCCAGGCCACGGTCTACCAGGTGGCAAAATACAATGTCTTCTACATGGGCAGCATGGCGTTGATCCTGATTCTGTTTCCGACCTGGATCATGGGTTTTTTCAGCGCAGAGCCGGGCGTGGTGGACAGCGGCATCCTGGCCCTGCGTATCCTCAGCTACGGCTTCATCTTCCTGGCCGTGGGCAT
>PWQG01000238.1 GCA_003556835.1 Gammaproteobacteria bacterium | reverse complement strand
GTTTGTGTTCGGTCTGCCATTTCCCATCGTTGTCCTGACCGCCGGAGTCGTCGGTTACGCCGTGGCAGCAAGCATGGGAGTGGGCAAGGAAGCAGCACCCGGTGAGCTGGAACATGTTGAAGCGGTGATCCGTCCCGGTACCGGAAGGGCGGCCTTGATTTGCCTGCTGCTCTGGGTACTCACGGTGGCCAGCTTGTTGTTGTTTCTGGGCTACGATGATGTGTTCTCCCAGATTGCCGTATTCTTTTCGACAATGGCGACGGTCACGTTCGGGGGTGCCTATGCAGTGCTCGCCTACGTGGCCCAGCAGGGCGTCGAGAATTACCAGTGGCTGCAGCCTGGCGAAATGCTAGAAGGCCTGGGTCTGGCGGAAACAACACCAGGGCCGCTAATTCTGGTGACGCAGTTTGTCGGATTCCTGGCCGCCTATCGTGAAGCAACGGTTGCACCGGCACTATGGGCTGCAACAATGGGTGCTTTTCTTACCACCTGGGTCACCTTCCTGCCCTGTTTTCTGTGGATTTTTGCGGGCGCCCCGTACGTGGAAAAGTTGCGCAGTAACCGAGCGATATCTGCTGCCCTGGCCGCGATCACCGCGGTCGTGGTGGGTGTGATTGCCAATCTGGCGCTCTGGTTTGCTGTCACTGCATTGTTTGCAGAGCAGTTTACGCTCTCAGCCTACGGAACGGACATGCAGTTACCGCGCCTGGCCACCGTTGATGTGCCCTTGCTTGTGCTCTCGGTCGTGGCATTTTTCTGTGTATTCCGGTTGAAGATGGGCATACTGCCGCTGATCGGCACGATGGTCGCTTTGGGTGTATTATGGATGTTGGGAGCAGGGTGACTTCTTTATATGGAGTATACCCCGTAAGACGACATCAGAAAGGAGAAATGAAATGAGCGACAAAAAACTGAAAGAACAAAAGAAACAGGCTCAGTTGGACGAATGGAAGGCAGAAGTGGACAAGCTCAAGGCAAAGGCTTCCGGGGCCAGTGCCGACGCACAGCTGGAGCTTAACAAGGAGATTGAAGCGCTCGAAGCCAAGATTGCGGAGAGAAAGGCCAAGCTTGATGAAGTCGCGGACGACAGTAAGGAAGCGGGGGAGGTCCTCAAAGACGGTGGGGGATCGGCATGGAATTCAATAAAATCCGCTTTTCGTAACGCGGCGGGCAAGTTCAAGAAATAGTTGTAGCAAGCATGAACTAAGCCATCATGCGGCGCAGTTCAGCCAAACCGGCTTGCAGGATGTCGTCTCCGGCCCGAGTTACGACATGGGGCCTGAAATCGTCGCGCGGGCGGTCGTTCACGTCATAAACCGGTTCGGCCGAATAATGACCCGTGAGTCCCGTTCGATCGAGGCGGAAGGGCCATATGCCGGCGCCGAGTTGCATCATTGGCCGACCGACGACGCGTGCCCGGCCGATTCCACTCATCCCCATGGGAAACCCTTCGGCCAGGCTTGCGCTCCAGAAATCAGTGAGCACGACGACCGGTGCGTCATAACTGAAGGGGCCACGTGGCTCGACTTCCTCGCGCCAGCGCTCACTCAGGCCCTGGCCTTCCCGCCGGCGCATATAGGCAAAGAGCCTTGGCTCGGTGATGAAGCGGCCCATGATCGGGATGGAGACTGCGGTGTCACCACCGCCATTGCGGCGCACATCGATGATCAGTCCCGGCGCATCACGCAAAGCCACCAGCGCCGCATCGAACAGTTCGATGATTTCCATATTGGCAAAGCTGGCGATACGGATATAGCCGACCCCTCCGTCCAGCCTCTCATAGCGTAGCGCCGGCTCAAGCTCAGCGTCGCTTCCCAGTGGCTGCAAAAGCAATTCGCGCGATCCCGTGCCCGCGGCGGTCACAAGCCGGCGGGGCCGATTATGCAAACCCGCTACCGCGACGTTGTAAGCCCAGACTTCAGCATCAGGATCGGTGTAAGAGAGGCATTGCGGCGTGTGCTGTCGGGCGGATTCATCTGCCGACTGACCGTCGATTTCCAGAATGACAGTGCCTGGCTCCACGCCAGCCCGGGAAGCTGCGGAATCGTCGCGTACCTCAATGACGCGGGCAGCCGCGCCATACGGCTCGACACGCAGATCGAGCCATGGCCGGCGTGACTCCCCATCTTGTGTCCAATCGACCCAGCTATGGCCGTCATACAGTTCATTGATCGTGCGGCGGATGATTACGTTGAGTTCCTCCAGGGTTGTCGCCTGCGCAGCCCGTGGACGATAGACAGCCCGGACCTGTTCCCAGTCCGTCGCTTTCTGTCCGAAGTAGCAGTAGCGCTCAGCCAGTGTGCGCCACAGTTCGTCGAAGTCCTGCACGCCACTCGGTTCAAAGAAGGGGATGTCAGCGCGCACCGCAGTATGTGAACCGAGGAGTGTGGCGGCGGCAGTAGCTCCCAGAAATCGTCTGCGGTTCATCGCGGTTTCTCCGGGTAATGCGACAGTGTGTACTGCTCCAAAAGGAAAAAGGGACAAAGGAAAAAGGGACAAAGGGGACAGATTTATTTTCCGGGGAAAAATAAATCTGTCCCCTTTTTCCTTGTGTCCCCTTTTTCCTTGTCCCCTTTTCCCCTGCTTCTGTCTAACCCATCGTCTGGTGCTAACTTATAGCAGGATTTTGTCTGGGCAGGCAAATCAGGCTGTGTGTGAACGCGACGCCGAGGCGTTGAGCGCGGCGGCCGGGCGGTCCATACTGTCGGCTATCTGATTTAATGAACGCGGTAGGAAGTGGATAGCGGACCCGGCATGAGTGAGCTGACACTGAATGGAAAACGGATACTACTGACCCACGCTGATGCCTTCATGGGTCCGGTATTGATCGAAGTGCTGGAGGCACAGGGCGCCACTGTCATTGCCGACACGGATTCATTACGCGACCCCGATGCGCCGGAACGGCTCGTGGGGCGAGCGGGGCCGGTAGACATCGTGGTGGCCAACCTGGCGATTCCAGCCCCGGACAGCCGGGTGGAAGATGTGGGCGAGACAGAATGGAGCGACACTTTCGCGGCCCTGGTTGACCCATTGCCCCGTCTGCTACGCGCCGTGCTGCCGCAGTTCCGCGAACGCGGTGCCGGCAAGATGCTGGTCATGGGCAGTGCCGCCGCCCTGCGTGGCATGAAGCGCACATCAACCTACAGCGCCGCCCGGGGTGCCCAGATTGCCTGGGCTCAGGCCGTGGGGGTGGAGCTGGCACGCGAGAACATCCGCGTCAACGTCATTGCCCAGAATTTTGTCGATAACCCCACCTATTTTCCTGCCTCGGTCCAGGAGAATCCGCGTTTCCAGGAGCGATTGAAGCGAGAGGTGCCGCTGGGTCGTCTGGTTGCAGCACGGGAAGATGCGCAGTTCGTAGCGTACCTATGCAGCGACGCCGCCAACTGTTTTGTCGGCCAGGTTTTTCCGGTCTGCGGTGGTTGGGTGCAACGCTAGGTTTTCCAGGATTCAAACAATGCCATGAGACCCATTTGTTTTGTGAGGGGCAGCCAATTCGGAGATGTGAAAATGCATGAGAACAGGTGCCTTGTCACCAAACAAGAGATTGCGGAGTATGAAGGGATCAGGAAAACGCATTTCCTCAACGAAAACGCCAGGCGTACCAATAAATCCCTTGGTGACCTGACGGGCCTGACCGGTTTTGGTTTTCATGTCATCGAGGTGGCGCCGGGAGATGAATCCACCGAGCTGCACATGCATCACTACGAGGATGAATGTGTGTACGTTCTCGATGGCGAGGCCGAGGCGACCATCGGGGATTCCGTGTTCTCCGTCAAGCCAGGTGACTTCCTGGGTTATCGGGCCGGTGGCGAAGCACACAAGTTGAAAAACGTTGGTGCTTCAGTGCTGCGGTGCATCGTTGTGGGCCAGCGGCTCGACCACGATGTGTGCGATTATCCGGCCAAGAAAAAGCGAGTCTATCGAAACAACAGCATGAAGTGGAATCTCGTGGATATGGAACATATCGAGGAGTTTGTTGCTGGCAGAAAGGCGTAGGGGAGAGGGAAAAAGGGGACAGATTTATTTTTCTATTTTTCTGAGAAAAATAAATCTGTCCCCTTTTTTTCTATTTATTGTCTGCCCATAACCCGCTTCATCAGTTCGTACGTATGGTCTCCCGAATTGAGCTGATCGAGTACGCGAGCTGAGCGGTTACGTTCAGTAAAGGGCAGGTCCTGGTCATCTTCGACCCGAAGCGGCGCTGACCCTATAATGAAGCCATCCGGCAAAATGGAGCCGCGTAGGAATACTTCGCTCACCTGGCGCTCAGGTTTGCAATGGAAAAGTTCGTTGCGGCGTTGTTGTTCGTTACAGTCCTCCAGGCCACGCAGTCCGCTCTCCACCACGTCGGCCAGTCCTCGCACAGACTCGCGAATGCTCAGGATGTCGGGTACACCGATTCTTTCTGTGTCGACAGCATTTTCCGTGGAAATCCTTGGAGTGGGGAGTGGCTGCACAAAAATGCTGTCTGGGTGATCCGGTGCCTCGCTTGGAGCGGAGTCTGGCACAGTGGGGGGATGGCAGTCTATATCAGACCACACGCCCTACCCGGAGTTCCCGTGCACGCCACGGGTTTCCCTGGCGCCTCAAGACGCTACAATGCGACCATAGCCAGCGTGTTGCAGACACAAAAAGGTCAGCCTGTACGCATACACCCATGTTGCTCATGAGGGTGGGTTTGACCTGGGCCGGTATCCGGTTATTCTGTCGTGGATCGACAGGATCGAGAAGCACCCTGATCATGTGAGCATGCTCTAGATGTCGCAGGAAAAGGGGACAGATCTATTTTCTGTCGAGTGCCGTGCAGCGGAGATAAAAGAAATCATGGAAAAAATAAATCTGTCCCCTTTTTTCGACCTATGGGAATGATCAAGCAGGCCATCGGCAGCCGGCTGGCGCGATTTCTCACCGCTCCGCGGCCGGATTACGTCCAGCGCGACACGGTTCCGGTGGAACGGGTGGCCCGCTCGCTGCAACCTGGCGATATTGTTCTGGTGGATGGGGACGCCCGGATCAGCACGGCAATCAAGTACCTGACCCAGTCGACCTGGTCGCACGCCTGCCTGTTTACCGGACCGCCCACAGATGATCCCGACGCACCCACCCTGATTGAAGCCGACCTGAATGAAGGTGTGATCCGGGTGCCGCTCTCAAAATACGCGGATCACAACCTGCGTATCTGTCGCCCGGTCGGTGTGGGGCCGGGCGAATTGCAGGCAGTGGTCGATTTTGCCGAAGCCAGCCTGGGCCATCAGTATGACCTGAAGAACATCACCGACCTGCTGCGCTACCTCATCCGGGTTCCCTGGGTGCCCTCGCGTTACCGGCGACGCATGATCACGCTGGGCAGTGGTGAGCCCACGCGGGCCATCTGCTCGACCCTGATCGCCGAGGCATACCAGTCGATCCGCTATCCGATACTGCCCCACTATATGGAAACACCAGAAGAGCAGGGGATGGCCAGTCTGCAGGCGCGCCATCACTCCCTGTACGTGCCGGGAGATTTCGATCTGTCCCCGTACTTTCGCATCATCAAGCCCACCATCGAGCAGGGTTTCGACTTTCATCAACTGAACTGGAAGGAATCCGGGTTTCCTGCTGACGAGAACCCCTGAATCCCCTATCCGGAACCGCGCGAAAACTGCATTTCATCGCCTCTCCGCAACGCTTCGTCATATTTTTTCCAAGCTACTTGCATAAGTGAACCTGTTAGTTTCATAATAAGACTTAGGGTGGGTTGCTTGCTCAGTATGCGGTCGGCAGCCATTTTCGTCGGACATAAACAATAACGACAGGAGAGTCTTTTATGGGCTTCCAGAAAAAAATGATGTCAGTCGCGATCATTGCAAGCCTGTCCCAATCCGGGCTGGTGCTGGCACAACCATCGTCACCCGGCGCAGCGCCAGCGTTGGAGCAGATCACCGTAGTGGCCCAGCGTGTGGAGCGGGATCTCCAGGACGTGCCAGTGGCCGTCTCGGCGTTGGGGAGCGCCTATCTTGAAGATGCCAACATAGCTTCCATCGATGATGTGGCGATGCATGTGCCGGGCCTGTCGATGGGTCGTTTCAATCCAGCACAGCCGCAGATCTATATTCGGGGCATCGGTTCGACCGACCAGTCTGCATCGGGCGACCCGTCGGTCGGTGTTTTTGTGGACGGGGTCTATATCTCGCGACCTGGCGCTGTCGATCTGGACTTCTTTGACCTGGAACGTATCGAGGTGCTGCGGGGGCCGCAGGGTACCTTGTATGGCAAGAACGTGGTTGGGGGAGCCATTCATTACGTGACCCGCCCGCCCGCCGATCAGTTCTCATCACGCGCCCAGGCTACCGTCGGTAACTATGGCCGTACCGATTTCAAAGGCATGCTTGAGGGGCCGCTGAGCCAGAATGTAAACGGCAAGCTGACGCTCAACCACAATGAACGCAATGGTTAT
>PWQG01000443.1 GCA_003556835.1 Gammaproteobacteria bacterium | reverse complement strand
TGATGAATTTGTAATGTAGTAATAATGCATGGGTCGGATGCATCTTTATTTGCGGGTGGCTTGCCAGCGCGTTCCTGCCACGATAGAAAAAGTGTGTTCCCGGAATCACGGAGCTGTTGAAGAAAACGTTTTTTATTAAGGGAAATTTCTGAATTGTATTGAACGTATCCATGGTGCGCGCTCGAAAGCCGCCATCCATCCAGAAAAAACTATCATACAGGCTTTGACGGACCCGGTAATAGTCAAAGTTCAAGTCGTCAAAGTAGTGGCTGTGACTGCCAAACGCGTCCCCGGCCCTGTAATTGTTGTTGAGCTTTTCCGGGTAGAAGTCAATCAACAAGGCGGGCAGTGAGTTGCTGCCCTGGTTTTCCATTTCGTCAATCACATCCCATATATTGTCGTAGACTGCTGGGTTCAATGTCAGTAATTCATCAACGTCTGCACGAATGACAAATTCATTCCGGCAGTAGCGGTGCATACACTGGTTGACCCAGTTTCTTCCCAGATGGGCCTCCCTGAAACTTTCCCGAGTGTAAAACAGCTTGAGGTTGATGTCTTTACGACTTCTGAGATAGTTTGCGCCACGGTCTTGGGAATTATTGTCGATGAAATAGAAATCGGTGACACCAAAAGCACGATAATAATCCAGAAAATACGGGAGCAGGATCTCTTCGTCACGAAATACGGTGATGAGATTCAAAGACTTTTTTCTGGAAACTGTGGGACAGTTGGCGAGCCGGTTTTCATAAACAAGTTGCATGCGGGTATGCTACGGCAAAGCCGTGACGCGTGCCAGATTGCAGTGCGCGCAGTCACGAGGCGCAGGGCACATACGCGATCGTCAGAATACTCCTATGGTGCCAGAATCCCGGAGCTGACCCGGGCGATACGGTCACCAGCGAAGGTGCCAAGATACACCGAATCCCCGAACGGCAGGGCCACCGTGGCAGCGCCCATGGGCGGACCTTCGTGGTCGAGCAGTACCCGGGCATCCAGTGTATCGGGGTTCACGGCGACAATCTGGAAACGGAATCCGCAGTTGCCTTCGTCGATATCCATGCAGGCCAGCATCTCGGGTATCGAGGCGTGATGGGAAGCGACCAGCAATTCGCCGGTGGGTGACCAGGAGAGATTGTCGGGGCTGGCGACGCTCACACTGCCCAGGCGGCTCCCGGTGGTGGTATCCACCTTGATCAGTTCGTTACCGAAGTAGCTGTTGAGAAACACATGGCGCTCATCAGGCGATTTCTCGATGCCGTTGGCGAACTTCGCGTCGGTACCCGGTAGCCGGACAAAGCCACCGGTGGGGCTCCAGTGATAGGCGTAGCCGGGCGCATAACTGGTGAATTGCATGCGCAGGGCGGCCCATATTACGTTGGCATGCCGCGGGAACATCTGCGAGATCCAGAAATCGCCGTTGCGCAGTATCACCAGGTCATTGAAGTAACCATGCTCGGGAGCCAGTACGCAACCGCGCCAGATCAGCTCGACGGACTGGTCATCCTCCAGCACTTCGAACATTTCCACCGATTCGCGACCGGCGTGATTGATCGCGTACAGCGCGTGGACGCCGGAATCCAGCTGTTCCAGGTCGATGCCATGCGGGGAGTAGATCTCGGGCGGCCGGCACGCCGCGTCGCCCCAGCCTCGCGCAGGCTGCACTGAGTCCGCAACCGGAAAGAGCGCCAGGATGTCGCCAGTGGCGGGTGCGAGAGCCACCAGATTACCGGGCAAATCACCCTCCATGTCACCCATCTGGCTGACCAGGATGAACTGCCCCTGGGGGCTGACCACCAGATCTTCGGGATTCTGGAATCGGCAGTCCGGCGTGAGGCCGTCGGCCGGCTCGCAGGAGGTGATTAACGGCGCCCCGCTGCAGGCGGTCAGCAGCGGGAGTGCGAGAATAGCTGCCAGCACGGGCAAGCGGCGAAGCAGGTGGTTCGGGAGAGAAGCTTTGTGCACAGTCATCACTCTTGATCATGGAAGGTCGTGCTACCGTCCAGAATTGCCTGTTTGCGGTAGAGCACAAGGAATTTGCTGGTATTGCCCTGGATGGACGGGTCGAACACGCCGACGTCCAGGGGATCGTGTGTAAACATCTTTCCTGGCCGCATAATGCCGAGCTCTATCATGTTGTTTTAGTGTTGTGCGGGCGTAGCATCCAGCGCCAGGCCAGCAGAATCACGGCCAAAGCCATCACCACCTCCACCCAAATAGCAGGCCCAATAGCCGTGTCGGGTGCCAGTTCCCGTGCCAGATTGCCCACGCCATGAAAGAGCACCGGTGCAAAGATCACTCGCCCGGTAATGTTGAAAAGCCAAGCATAAATAATGGAGCCGGGAACAAGTACAATATGGAAGGCCCAGAACTCACTGGTCCCCAGACCCAACCCGTATTGATAGGTCCCAGGAATAAAGAACAGTGGCAAGTGCCAACCAGCCCAGAACAGCCCGATGAGCACGGCTGCGAGCAGCACAGGTAGCCGGCGTTGCAAACCCTCCTGCGCATAGCCCCGCCAGCCAGGTTCCTCCAGGGCACCAAAAATCAGACCGATGAGCAGAAAGCTCAAGGGGCCCGTAGCCCATGATCCGCTCCGTGCGTCGGCATCAAACAATAATGGCCCCAATGCCAGCACCAGAACAAGAAAAAGGATCAAACCGTACCAACGCAAACCCAGGCGACGCGGATCCAGGGCTCGGCACAAAAAGGCAAAAGCGTCTGCGTCCATTTCTGGATCACGGTAACCCAGGCCTACCAGAATCGTGGACACAAACAGCGGCCCTAGCCCTCCCGCCAACATGAATAGCGCTCCCGGGAAACCGAAAGGTTGCATGTCTAACCATACCACCAGCCCGAGCCATCCCCAGGTCCAGCCGATCACCCCGCAAAGATAGTAATACGGTGCCATTCCATGCATCTTGTTGGTTCTACGTTCCGGTGTACTATTCATGTGGCTCCCTGGGCAGGCTAATGCTGACATCAATACCCCAAACACTCCGTAAAAACGTTGCGGTACTGAGCGGGTTCAGTGATCATGCCGCCAGTACTTTCTATGTGGCTGCGACCTCCATCATTCGGTAGGAAAATGAACTATACCATTTCACGGTGGACTCACAAGCTGTGGCAGAGGAGCAGTACAGCGCCCTCCGTGCCATGGCGGAGGGCGTTTTCCACGCTCGTGAGTTGACCAATCTGTCCGGTAGCGACGGTTATCCCGCCGCGTTTGCTGAATACGTGCGCGAGATACTGGAGCCGCTCGGGGTGACAGTCACCATTTTCGGGTCGGGGGAAATTCTGGAAGCCGGTATGGGATCGCTCTATGGTGTCAGCCAGGGCAGCCAGCACAAGGCGCATCTGGTGATTGCGCACTGGGAAGGGAATGATGATGATCAGCCCGTCGCTCTGGTTGGCAAGGGCAATACCTTTGACACCGGCGGTTACAACCTGAAAACCAATGCAGCTTCGATTCTTCAGATGCAGACCGACAAGGCCGGTGCCATATTCCTGCAGCACTTTGCCGCCGATACGCCCTGGCTGCATCTCGACATTGCCGGCAACGCCTTCTTTGAAAGTGCCAATGGCGTGACCCCGCCGGGAGCCACAGGTTATGGTGTCCGTTTGCTGAGCGAGTGGGTGAAGATTCATGGCGGGCAGTGAGTGCCGCCACAAGCACTGAGGGAGGAACCCACTACATTCCTGATGAGCTGTGGTGGGGTTTACGCAGTTTCATGCGGTATCTCCTGGTGTGCTTGTCAGGTTCATGTCATCGAGCATGACATAGAACGCGGGCAGGGCGATGAGGATCACCACCGTCGATACCACCAATCCGAAGACCACGGAGATCACGAGGGGTATCACCGCCATGGCCTGAGTGCTGGTTTCTGCTAACAGAGGCAGGAGTCCGGCGATGGTGGTGGTGGATGTGATGAAGATGGCCCGGAACCGGTCACGACTCGCTTTGCCGGCGGCCTGGATGACATCCAGCCCGTTGCGCCGGTGCATTTTTATGAATTGCACCAGCAGGATGGCATTGTTGACAACAATGCCGGCCAGCGATGCGGCACCGATCAGGGAGGGTAGGGAGAGATTGTAGCCCATCAGGATATGACCCCAGATGGCCCCCATGAAGGCCACCGGAATGGAGATCATGACGATCACCGGTTCGATGTAGTTGCGGAATTGAAATGAAAGGATGAGAAAGATGCCCAGCAGGCCGATGAGGAGGCCGCGCGCGATGGACTGACCGGTTTCCCGGGAGCGAGCGGTCTGCCCTTCCGCGACAATATCGACGCCCGGGTACTCGGCCCGGATCCGGGGAAAAACCGAGGCTTGCAGATCTGCAACGATAGCGGAGGCGTTGGCCACGCGGCTGTCGATATTGGAAGAGAGGGTGACGGTACGTTGCCCGTCAATCCGGGTGATCTGCCCCCAGGTTCGCTCCTCTTCAATTTGGACCACTGTGGACAGCGGGATGGCTTGGCCGTCATTGCTGATGATGACAGTATCGTCCAGGTAGTCCAGGGTGTTGCGTTCGCTATCCTCATGGCGAAGCAGAATCTCGATACGCTGATCGCCGAGTTGAATGGTGTCGACAATGTCACCCAACAGACCGGTACGGATCTGGCCAGCGACGTCCCGGGCGCCGGTGCCCAGGGGTAGCGCTCCTTCCCGCAGAGAGAGGATGCGTTGCGGTTTGCCGGGACGGAGATCATCCAGTACGTTGAATGTGCCTAGGTAACTGCCCAGTATGGCGGACAGCTCAGTGGAGGCTTGCTTGAGTTGCTCCAGATCGTTCCCCTGCAGTCGTATTTCGATCGGAATCCCTGCCGGCCCGAAACCGGGTTCCTGGATATTCAGGCTGATCACGCCCTCAAGCGTGCCTATTGCTTCATGCCAGCGCTCGATCAGTTGGTCGAGGCCAATGCTGCGGGTCTCGGCAGTCAACAGATCGATCATGACAGTGGCCACATGGGGGCCTTGCTCGTTGACACCCGGATGGTGGCCGTAGCGGACCAGCGTATTACGGATCAGGGGCTGACCATCGGCTTGCTCCGGGGTGAGCGCCGCGTTCAGGTCGCGGGTGGCGTTCTCGATCCGGCTCACGACCTGCTGTGTGCGGTTGAACGGGGTTCCCTGAGGCATGAGGATGCGCGCTTCCAGCACATCCCCGTCAATATCCGGCATGGCTTCCAGTTTGAGGTAACCCCCGCCCAGAATCCCCGCTGAGCCGAACAGTATCAGTAGCACGAGAGCCAGTACGCCATAGCGCATCCTGATGGCCCGGTCGGCAATCTGTCCCACCATTTCACGGAGCCGTTCAAACTGGTGGTTGAACCAGGACCGGAAGCGGGATTCCTGTTGCCGGGCCGCAAGGCTGCCCTTCAGGTGGTGGGGCAGAATCCAGAATGCCTCTATGAGGCTGGCGGCCAGTGCCGCAATCAGCACGACAGGCAAGACCTCCAGAACGCGTCCCAATTCGCCCGCCAGAAACGCCAGGGGCAGGAACACAGCGGTTGTGGTCAGGAAGGAGGACAGGACGCCGGGCAGTATTCTGTTGGTGCCATCGATGGCTGCCTGCAGAGCCGAGGTGCTTTCCTGGGATTCGCGGACAATGTTCTCGGTGATCACCACGGCGTCATCCATGACGATGCCGATGGACATCAGTAGTGCCACCAGCGTGATCATGTTCAGGGACAGTCCGGTCAATGCCATCACAACGAAGGCACCCGCAAAAGCGGCGGGAAGTCCGAACAGGGCCCAGAGAGCAAGGCGTGGGCGGAAGAAGAGGCTGAGCACAACACCGACCAGCAGGAGGCCCAAGATGCCATTCTCCACCAGCATTTGCAGCCGGTCCCGGACGATCGATGTCATGTCCTGGGTGATGTCCAGGTTTACGGTGTGGTCCTGTCGATCAAGCTCTTGCTGGCGGAAGGTCTCAAGGTCGTCCATCACCCGCAATGCGTCATCATGACGGCTCTTGTGCACCTCGAGGACAATGGCACGTTGGCCGTTGAAAGTGACGCGCTCCTCTTCCCTTTCATGGGTTTCCCGAATCTGCGCGATATCCCCGAGTGTGAGTTCGCCGCCGGAGGGGCCGCCGATCACTGCGATCTCCATCAACTCCCGTGGTGAGCGTCGCTGATCGACGAAACGCAGTTGGATATTCTGTTGCGCCGTTTCAATGGTGCCAAGTGGCATATCCAGATTCTGGCGACGGATCGTGGCGACAATGTCGGACGTGCTCAGGTTGAACTGGCGCAGGTTGTCACGGGAAATCTCGATCTGCCATTGGCGCTGTGACAGGCCGCGCACAACAACGTCCGCGACACCGGGGAGTCGGAACAATTGGGTTTCGATATCGCTGGCATAGGTTTCCAGATCATTGAAGGACATGGGGCCGGACACAGCCAGCGAGGCGACCAGGTCGGTGCGGTGCAGCTC
>PWQG01000202.1 GCA_003556835.1 Gammaproteobacteria bacterium | reverse complement strand
CAACTGGCAGGTCTTCCCGGCAGCTTTGCCAGCAACTGCCACGTTCATCCCCGCCCCAGTACAGCAACAAATCTGTGAGCGTGACGCCGCGCAACAGTTGAGTGGCCTGGTCACGGTAAAAAGGGGTCAGCACATCCTCATTGGACATGGCCTGGGCCGTGGCGGTGCCGATCACCTCATGGCCAAGTGCGCTGGGATAGGTACCAAGCTGCCCGGTGCGTTGCAGGGCAATGGCTTTTTTGTCGAAGGTGCGGGTCAGCACCATGTTGCGGTAGGCGGACAGCAGGCGCTCGCTGTCGCTGGCCAGTGCGGGCAGCTCATTCGCGTCCAGGGGCAGGCCCTGATCATCCAGGTAGCGGACACTGTCCACTTGGAACTTGTACAGCTCTCTCATCCCGTCATTCCCCTCACAGTGCGGTGTTCACCGGCTTGTGGCCCTGTGGGCCGCACTGTCTGTTGGTTGTATCAATGGCACGTGGATCACACGTGGTCTGGGACTGTCATGTCCTTTTTAGACGATTTTTGACCCAGGGGCAATGCTCGATGATCTCCCCGAACCCCCGACTCCATGATCCGGACGCAGGGATTCGCTTCAGTTAAACAAAATGCTATTGCAAATCATTCTCATTTAGATTTACAATCTCGCCATCCGCGCAACTCAGCCACAGGGTCCCGGCCCGACGGCCCGGAACAACACCCAGGAACCATCACAGAGGTCAAACATCGAAATGCCAAACGTCACACCATCCCGACTCGCCCTCGCCGTAGCCCTGACCGCCCTACCGCTTGCTGCCCTCGCACAACAAGGCGGCGAGAACAATCAGGAGGCCGAACCGCGGCGCTCCGCCAGCCCCGGTATTGAAGTCATCCGTATCACAGGCAGTCGGCAAAGTCATGCTCACGTGGAAACCGGCACGGTGATGTTGATCGACCGGGAACAGATCGAGGCCATACAGCCCCTGTCCACGGAAGATGTACTGCGCCGCATACCCGGCATCAACATCAAGGGCGAGGAAGAAACCTCCATTGTTGCCAATTTTGGCCTGCGCGGCCTTTCCGCCAGCGAGTCCAAGTCGCTGTTGCTCGAAGATGGGGTGCCGGTGGCTCCGGGTCTGTTCATTGGCAACGATCGTTATTTCAACCCGCGCATCCAGCGCGTAGACACCGTGGAAATCCTCAAGGGCTCGGCCTCGCTGCGCTATGGTCCCTCGACTATTGGTGGCGTGGTGAACTACATCACCAAAACACCGGATGACGGCGTCCGTCTCTCCGGTCGGGTGGGTTCCTACAATATGCGCGAGATGAATATCGAAGCCGGCGGCCGCAGTCCCTCGGGCGATGCCTATGCCGGCGTGGTCGCCAGCTACGCCGAAAGTGACGGTTTCATGGACAAGGGCTACGAAATGTCCGACGTCATGCTCAAGGCCGGCACCGACATCGGCGACAACCAGCGCGTCGGGCTCAAGTTTTCCCACTACAGTAATGATGCCAACATCTCCTACCGCGGCCTTCTGCTGGACGACTACCAGGCCGGCAAGCGCTACAACCCGGCGCCCGACGACTGGTACCTGCAGGACCGGCGGTCCGCCGATCTCAACCACGAATGGCGCCTGGGTGATACCGCCAGTTTGCGGACCGTGGTCTACTGGAGCGAAGTCAGTCGGGATTACTGGCGTTACAACGTGGATACGGCAGCTTCCAACGAGGCCGGTCGCTGGGTATTCACCGACAATCTGACCGGCAATAACCGCAGCTTCGAGCGCACCGGTGCCGAGACTCGGCTGGCCCTGGCCCATGACCTGGCTGGTCTGGAAGCGGACACCGAGTTCGGCCTCCGGATCATGCGCGAAGAGTCCGATGACAACCGCATCCGCGCCACGCGTGAACAGGATCGCACGGGCATCAATGACCGTCACCGCAATGACTCGGCCCGCAGCGTCGCGGGCTACGCACAGACCCGGATTGCGCTCAACGACCAGCTCGCCGTCACACCCGGCCTGCGCGTGGAAAACTATGAACAGAACCGGCTCGTTCTGACCGGAAACAACACCACTGCCAAAACAAGCAATACCGAGTACCTCCCCGGTGTCGGTATGACGTATGACCTGACCCCTTCCGCTCAACTCTATGGCGGTGTCTACAGGGCATTCTCGCCCGCCTCCAATGGCGTGGCACTCGATGGCCTGACCGATCAGGAACTCGATGGCGAGCGCTCCACCAATTATGAAATCGGTATTCGTGGCAGCGAAGGTCCATTGTCGTATGAAGTCGCTGCTTTCATGATGGACTTCAGCAACCAGGTGGTCACCGGGAACACCAACCCGAACCTCTCCCAGTCCAATGCCGGTGAAACCGAACACCGGGGAATGGAGTTCGCCCTGGCCTACGCTTTCGGAGGCGGCTTCAGTGTGGACAGCAATGCCACCTGGATTCCGAGCTCGAAATTCACCACGGGTGACTTTGCTGGCAACCGGCTGCCGTATGCTCCAGAATTCCTGGCCAATGTCGCCCTGAACTACAGCGCGGGCAATCTGCAAACCTCCCTAAGCGCGCACCACCGGGGCGAGCAATTTGGTACGCCGGACAATCAGGACGCGCTGCCCGGCGGTGCTGACAGCGGCATCTGGGCCGGCCTGCTGCCCTCCCACACCGTGTACGATTTCACGGCGCAATACCAACTGCAGCCAGGCACCACGGTATTCGGTTCCGTGAAAAACCTGACCGACAAGCAGTATATTTCCGGACTGCGCCAGGGCATCTATGCAGGCCCTGATCGCTCAGTAGAAGTCGGGTTCCGCTACGACTTCTGAGTACTGGAAGCAGGAGCCCGCTGCCACGCGGGCTCCAGAGTCGATCTCCTGAATCTGGTACGATATCGCACTTGTATAGTTCGATATCGCACTATATGATGATGCCTCCTGTTGACATTATCCGAGGCAAAACCATGGGCATTGAAGGCAACGACCCGGCTGAATCCCGACCAACCCTGTCCCGAAGACGGTTCATTGCAACTGTTGGTGGAGGCCTCATCTTCGCTGCCAGCGCCGGCATGGCGGGCTTTTCCCTGAGCAGAACACCGCATGCCGCCCTGGCACCCTGGGTAGAAGCCGGGCAGTACGCAGAGCCACGCCGCTTTGCCCTCTCCTACGCGATACTGGCGCCAAACCCTCACAACCTGCAGCCATGGCTGGTCGATCTGTCCGAACCCGCTGTGGTGACTGTGTTGCCGGATCCGGATCGCCGCCTGGCGGAAACCGATCCCTTTGATCGGCAGCTGACCATCGGCCTGGGGTGCTTCCTCGAACTGATGCGTATCGCTGCGTCGCAGCAAGGTTATCAGCTTGAGATGACCCTGTTTCCAGAGGGATCAGAGGTCGACCGTCTGGGGTCACGGCCTGTGGCCAGGGTGCACTTCAGCCGGAGCACATCCGCAGCCGATCCGCTGTTTGATGCCATTCTGCTCCGCCGCTCGACAAAAGAGCCCTTTGACATGGAGCGGGCGGTGGATGGAGATACGATCAAAGCCCTGTCCCCGGAAACAGACGGCGTCCGATTCGCAGGAATCGAGCAAGCCCGACAGGTTGCGACATTGCGGGAACTGACCTGGCAGGCCTTCGAAATGGAATACACAACGCCCGCAAAACTTCGGGAAAGTATCGATCTGATGCGCATGGGCAAGGCGGAAATCGAAGCCTCGCCGGATGGCATTGATGTTGGCGGCATGCCGCTGGAGGCTTTGCAGCGCCTGGGTCTGCTGAATCGCATTGACCTGGCCACCCCGGGTAGCTTCAGCTACAGGACCGGATTGGAAATGTACCGGGAAATGCTGCAGGCCACACCGGCTTTCGTGTGGCTTTGTACTCCTGACAACCGGCGCGAGAACCAGATTGCCGCAGGGCAGGCATGGCTGCGACTCAATCTGTTGACCACACAACACGGTATGGCCCTTCACCCCGTCAGCCAGTGCCTGCAGGAATATCCGGAAATGCAGCAGCATTACCAGCGCGCCCATCGATTGCTGGCAGAAGGCGGGGAAACCGTTCAGATGCTGGGTCGTTTGGGGTATGCTGCGCCAGTGCCACCCTCACCACGCTGGAGACTGGATGACAAAATCAGACACGCTCGATTCGCCTGAAATCAGCGAGGCGCAGCTCATGTTCGACGTGCTGAATGAGATCGGCATCATCGCGCAGCTCAGCCGTAGCCTATTGGAATCCAGACTGGGGGATGGATTGACACAACATCATTTCGGCGCCCTCAATCACCTGGTGAGATTGGGAGATGGCCGGACTCCGCTGCAACTGGCACGCGCCTTTCAGGTGCCAAAGACCAGTATGTCCCATACCCTGGCCGGACTGGAGAAAAGGGGGTTGATCCGCATGGAGCCCAATCCGGAAGACGGACGTGGCAAACTCATCTTTCTGACCGACCCTGGTCGAGAGTTGCGCGACCGGGCGGTCAACTCCATCACGCCCGACGTTGCCGCAATGATTCCGGAGTTTGGCAACGATGAAGCCAGGGCGATATTGCCGCTTCTGCGGAAACTGCGCATCCTCCTGGATGAGTCACGAGAGGTCCAGAACTGACCACTCACGCTTCGATGGGCGACAGTCAATCCGGGTTCCTTGTAGGCAAAACACCCTACTGCGTTCAGAGCCCCTGGGCACCCCGTCGCAACCAGTCATGCACAAAGGCCAGTTTATGACGTGCTCGCTCCGAGAGCACGAAGGGATAAAGATCCGACAGTCCCATGGAGCGATTGACGTGATTTATCCCGACAGTCAGCGCGGCCGCAACATGGATCAGCCGCTCGGCATCAGGCTCTGAATAAGGGTCCCAACCGGCGTGCGGTATCTGCGGTGATGACAGGCCCGTGGCCACGAAACTGTCGGCAATGTCTGTAAGGTGAAGTAGATGGGCCGCCGTTTCAGCCCAGTCCTCATGTGGGTGTGTAGACGCGTAACTGGTCAGGTAGTGTTGTTTCCAGTCCGCCGGGGGACCATTCTCGTAGTGGTACTGGAGCGCCGCCTGATAATCAATCCGCTCATCACCAAACATCGCGCGGAAGGCATCGAGAAAGTCCTCGCGAAGGCTCAGTCGCCACCAGAGCATGTGCGAAATTTCATGGCGCATGTGACCAATCATGGTGCGATAGGGTTCTTGCAAGGCTTCACGGCGAGTGGTCTGCACGACGGGGTCCACCTCGGCCACACTGATGGTGACCACTCCGCCAACATGCCCCATCAACACCGGAGTCGGCCCTTCAGCAAGCAGATGGAACACAGGCGGTGCCCCAGGATCCTCGGGCCGAAACCAATGCCAGCGCCCCAGGTTGTCCAGGACCCGGCGCTTGGCCGCTTCGGTCTGCGCCCAGTTGGCAATGGCGTTGGGGATGGTCGGATCAGGCGCCAGCGCCGTCATCGCGCAGGATCGGCAGAATGCACCCTCTTCCGGCGCTATCCAGTTACAGGATATTCTGTCCCGATTGGCACAGAACGGCGGCATCGGCAGGAATGCACGCGCTTGCGGATCATAAGCGACAGGTGTGCCGTTGGCCGTGGCGAGGTTGTCGAACCAGAGGGAGCCGGCGCCGACCGGATTGGCAAAAACGCGCATTGAAGAAGTTCCATAGTAAAAATGTCAGCCGCCATCATGCGTCACAGGAGTACCCATCTACAAGTAACCGGGCCGGCAATTTACCCTGATTCATCACTGGACGGTTCCGCAATTCAACCTGGCTGATGTCACCAGTGGAGACCCGGCGCTTAATATTGCTGAAAAAACTGCCAACCCATTCCTTCACCCTCAGGGCTGCTTTGCCTATCATGTGGAGTGGATTGGGAGGAGAAAACCATGGAATGCCCCAAATGCCAGGCGCCACAGCGTGCCGTGGATGAAATCTGCACGGAATGCGGGCTTGTCTTCGCCAAGTATGAACAGTACCTGGAGGCACGCGAGGCGCTGGATCGGGAGCATGCCGAGCGTGCGGCGCAGCCGGGGCTGCTCGCGCAGCTTGGGCACAAGGCACTGTCACCGCCACGGTATATGAAGGAGCTATGGACGCCCTGCCTGGTCTTGTGGGGGCTGTTTCTACTGTGGGGCTGGAGTTATATGAGCCAGGATATAGCCTCACTGGGCCGCAATCCCGGCTTCCTGAACAATATCAACCTGCCCTTCCATGAGGCAGGACACGTGATCTTCGGCATTTTCGGCCAGTTCATCGGCTCCCTGGGCGGCACACTGGGGCAATTGCTGGTACCCGCGATCTGTGGCGTAGCGTTGATGATGCGCAGCGATACTTTCGGTGCCAGCATCTGCCTTTGGTGGTTCGGTCAGAATTTCCTCAATATTGCGCCCTACATGGCTGATGCCCGGGCGGGCCAGCTTCCACTGCTCGGCGGTAATTTCGGCCACTCCTCACCCTACGGTTTCCACGACTGGGAATACCTGCTCAACGAGACGGGCCT